>NZ_JBFBAF010000019.1:0-197808 GCF_040682095.1 Amycolatopsis sp. NPDC051372 | reverse complement strand
GCTGCCCGGCGGCGAGCGCCGGGCAGCGACGGGGAACGGGCGTCAGTCACCGGGCTCCACGGGAGCGATGACCTGCCCGGGCTGCGCGCCGACCAGCGGCTTCGCGTTGCGGCCGAACGTGCCGGCCTTCGAGGAGTTGCGGCTCGTCACGCTGAACCGCTGCGGACCCGTGGTGGACGCCTGGATGGCGGCCGCCGCTGCCGAGCCGGTACCCGCGGCGAACGAGTAGTCGTCCGTCGTCACCGAACCGTTGGCGATGAGCGAGAGTCCGAAGCTCAGCCCGGTCGCACCCGCGGGCGCTGCCGGAGTGGTGAACGTGCCCTGCGTCCAGTTCGACGCCGCCGCGAGCCACGGGCCGGACGTCCAGTACATCCAGAAGCCCTGGGTGTTGCGGTAGTACAGCGCAAACTGCGTGATCGCCGTCGACTTGTACCAGACGCCGACCGTGTAGGTGTTGCCCGCGGCGATCGTCGGGGTACAGGCTCCGAGGTCGAACGCCGGCAAGAGCTTCGCGTCGCCGTCGGTGTAGTTGGAGACGTCGAGCCTTTGCGCGTAAGTACCCGTGTGCTTGTCCGTGGTTCTCGTCCACGTCGGCGTGTTGCCGCCATAGCCGCCCGGCATGTAGCAGTCGGGGAACCCGGTGCCGCTGGTCGAGGTTTCGAGCGACGTGTTCACCACGCCGGTGTTCGTCGACGCCGGTGCCGTCACGACCGGCTTCGTGGCGCCACCGATCGCCTGTTGCATGGTCTTCACCGTCGTGCCCACGCTCTTGCGCCCGTTCAGCCACGAGAGGAACTGGTCCAATCGCGAAGTGGAGATGGACAGTTCGTCACACCCGGCGCCGTCGCAGACGTGGTGGAAGGTGAAGGTGAGCAGGCCGCCATTGGTCTCGGCCGCGGTGACCGCGCTCTGCATCTGGGCCAGGGTCCAGGTGTTGTCATCCTCGTCGAGCGCCTTGATCTCGTACGCGTCGGCGGGTTTGGTCGTGTCGGCCGCCGGACAGCCTGCGCAACCGTGCGCCGAAGCCAGGTCGCCGAGACCGCGGGCGCTGTTGAAGCCGCACGCCTTCACGTTGTTCTTCACCGAGGTGTTCAACGCTGCGTACGGGTACGCGAAGCTGGTCACGGAGAAGCCCATCGCGGCCAATGAGGCGCGGCCGTTGCAAATCTGCCGCTTCGCCTCGTCAGCAGGCACCGTGGTGAGGTCGGGGTGCGTCACCGTGTGACCACCGATCTCGTGCCCGGCGTTCTTGATCGTGTTCAGATTCGCCTGCGTCAGATAGTTGGGCGCGCCGACCGAACCGCTGATGATGTAGAACGTGCCCTTCATGTTGTACTTCTGCAGGATCGGCAGGGCGGTCATCTGATCCGAGTTGCCGTCGTCGAAGGTGAGCACCACGCCCAGCGGCCGCGCCAGCGACGCACTCGCCGTGGAACTCCCCACCGCCAACGCGGGCAGCACACACAGCAGCGCGGCCGCGCAGACCGCGAGCCGCGTGCGTGCCCGCCGGAAGTCCAATCCCTTGCGGGCTTTGCGGTGTTTCCGCGTACTTCTTTCCATGGGTGGCCACCAAAATGATCGGGGATACCTCAGCTGACCGTAGGGTCAACACCCGGCACCCGGATCCCCCTAAGGGACGAGCCCGCCTACCGCAAATGCCGGATCTCCGTCATCTGCATGAGCCGTCTTTCGCACAGCTGGCTGAGGACAACCGGTTTCAGGGCCTGTTTGCTGTGCGGCGTGGACATCACCCGTCTGTTCCTGATCGAGGACCACCGCATGGTGGCCGACGTGCTGACGTCGAGCCTCGCCGCGGTGCCCTGGATCAGAGTGGTCGGCACGCGCGCCACCTCCGATCCGACGCTGCGCTCCGCGCTCATCGCACAGCAGCCGGACGTGGTGACCGTGGAGCTGGAGCCGCTCACCGACGTGCGTGAGCGGATCCGAACCTGGCGCGCAGCGGCGCCGACGGCCCGCTTCGTCGCCCTCACCGCGAGCCGGGACCGAGATCTCGCGGTGGGCGCTGCCCACGCGGGGATCGACACCTGGATTCCCAAGGAAAGTTCGCTCGAAGACCTGCTGGACCGCGTGCGCGGCGCTCGCGCCGGGCACGCGTGGTACCCGCCGGAGCTGCTGGCCGTGCTGTTCGATCGGTTGCGCCGCGACGGCGCCACCCGGCACCGGCCGGCTTCGAGCCCTCTCGACGTGCTGAGCGAGCGTGAACGCGAAGTGCTGGTGGCGATGGTCGACGGCGACCGCAGCGACCAGATCGCGGCACGCCTGCAGCTTTCCCGCAACACCGTGCGCACGCACACCCGCAACTTGTTCCGCAAGCTGAAAGTCCACAGCGGACTGGAAGTCGTCAAGATCGCCCGAGCTGCCGGCATCGAGCCCCAAGGCGAGGCGCCGATATGGAAAGGGGAAATCCCTTGACACTCATGGCCGAATCCCCCCTCAGCGAGACCGAGGGCCTCATCTCCGTCGCCATCGTCGGCATGGGCTACGTGGGTCTGCCGACCGCGTTGGGCCTGCACGCCGACGGTGCGCGTGTGCTGGGTCTCGACACCAGCGCCGACCGGCGCGAGTCGATCCTGGCCGGCGAGCCCGACCTCGTCGAGGCCGACCTCGCGCGCCTCGTCGTCGCGCGCCGGGACGGCCGGTTCGACCTCACCGGCGACCCCGCTCGGCTGGCCGAGGCCGACGCCGTGATCATCTGCGTCCCGACGCCGCTGGACCGTTATCTGACACCGGATCTGGGCCCGCTCCGGGCGGCGTGCCGGTCGGTGGTCGAGCACGCCCGCCCGGGCCAGACGCTCATCCTCACCTCCACCAGCTACGTGGGAACCACGCGCGAGATGCTCGTCGAACCCTTGCAGGACCGGGGTCTCGTGATCGGCGACGACGTGTTCGTGGCGTTCAGCCCCGAGCGCATCGACCCCGGTGTCGCCGAGCACACGCAGCAGAGCACGCCCCGCGTCGTCGGCGGCTGCACGCCGGCGTGCAGCCGCCACGCCCGGCGCGTGCTGCAGAAGCTGACGCCGCTCCTGCACGAAGTCTCCTCGGCCGAAGCGGCGGAGCTGACGAAGCTGTACGAGAACTCGTTCCGCGCGGTGAACATCGCTCTGGCCAACGAATTCGCCGGCATCTGCTCGACGCTGGAGCTCGACCCGATCGAGGTGACGCGCGCGGCCGCCACGAAACCGTACGGGTTCATGAGTTTCTACCCCGGCCCCGGCGTCGGCGGGCACTGCATCCCGTGCGACCCGCACTACCTGCTGTGGCAGCTGCGCGAGGCCCACGGCGACGCGCCGTTGATCAGCCAGGCCATGACGTCGATCGCGCACCGGCCCGGCCAGGTCGCCGACCGCGTCACGGCCACGCTCTCGGCCGCCGGCCGCGGGGTGGCGGGCGCGCGGATCGTGGTGGTGGGCGTGACGTACAAGCCGGGTGTGCGCGACCTGCGCGAGTCGTCGGCGCTGGAGATCATCGAGCGGCTGGCGGCCGGCGGGGCGAAGGTCGAGTACCACGACCCGCTCGTGCCGGAGCTGAAGCTGGGCCAGCGCTCGTACCAGAGCAACCCCGACCCGCACGGCACGGACTTCGACCTCGTGCTGATCCACACCGTCCACCCCGGACAGTCCTACGACTGGATCGAGCACTGCCCCTTGGTGCTCGACGCCACCTACACGTTCGACGCGGCCCCCCACCGCGAACTGGTCTGAACAACATCCACGAGAAAGGGCGTACCCCATGCGGTGCTTGGTAACCGGCGGGGCCGGCTTCATCGGGTCCCACCTGACCGAGCGGCTGCTCGGCGAGAACCGCGAGGTGGTGGTGCTGGACGACTTCAGCACCGGCACCGAGCAGAACCTCGCGGTCGTCGCCGGCGACCCGCGGTTGCGGATCGTCCGCGGTTCCGTGTGCGATCAGGCCGCCGTCGAGTCGTGCATGGAGGGGGTCGAGCAGATCTACCACCTGGCCGCGGCCGTCGGCGTGTTCACGATCATGCAGAAGACCCTCGACAGCCTGCGCACCAACCTGCTGGGCACCGAGGTCGTGCTCGACGCGGCGCTGCGCCACGACGCGCGCATCCTCGTCACGTCGACCAGCGAGGTGTACGGCAAGAACACCTCGATCGGGCTGAAGGAGGACGACGACCGCGTGGTCGGGTCGCCGTTGAAGAACCGCTGGTCCTACGCCGAGGCGAAGGCGCTCGACGAGACGTTCACCTACCTCTACGGCAGTGAGCTCGGCGTGCGGACGGTGCTGGTGCGGCTGTTCAACACCGTCGGCCCGCGCCAGCGCGGCCGCTACGGCATGGTGGTGCCGCGGTTCGTGGACCAGGCGCTGACCGGGCAGCCGCTGACCGTGTTCGGCACGGGCCGGCAGACGCGGTGCTTCTGCCACGTGCTCGACGTGGTGCCCGCGCTCGTGGCACTGCTGGACGACGAGTCGGCGCACGGCCGCGTCTACAACCTCGGCAGCCCCGAGCAGGTGAGCATTGAGGAGCTAGCGGAGCTGGTGATCTCGGCGACCGCGTCCAACAGCACGATCGCCCGAGTTCCGTACCAGGAGGCGTACGGCGCAGGGTACGAGGACATGCAGCGGCGGGTGCCGAACTGCGCGCGGGCGGCGCAGCAGGTCGGGTTCCGTGCTGTGCACAGCCTGCGGGAGACCATCGACGCCGTCATCGAGGACCGGCGGGCGCAGCTGCGGACCGCCGTCGCCGGTTGATGACGCGCCGGACGTCCCGGTCGCGTCACCGCGTCCGGGTCGCCGTGCTTCTCCTGTGTGAGCTGCTGGTGTTGACGTTGTTGCGAGACGGAGGAGCGCGCGCGGCCGTGCAGCCGCACACGATCGCGTCGCTCCCCTACTGGAACCTGGCCGGAGGAACCTCGACGGTGCAGGCGCACGAGTCGCAGATCACCGAGGCGTCGCCGTGGCTCTACGGCCTCGACGCCCAGGGCCGGCTCGTCGCGCAGTCTCAGCGCACGGACGATCTCACGCGGCTGCGCGCCACGGGAGTGGAGATCACGCCGACGATCGCGAACGTCACCGAGGGGCGCTGGCATCCGCAGATCGTGCAGACCATCCTGCACGATCCCGCGGCGACCGCGCGGCACATCTCGGACATCGTGGCGCTGGTCGTGCAAGGGGACTTCTCGGGCGTCGACATCGACTACGAGGAGCTGCGCTCGACCGACCGCGCCGCGTTCACGGCGTTCCTCACGCGGCTGGCGGATGCTTTGCACGCCAACGAGAAACGCCTGTCGGTGGACGTGTTCGCGAAGACCACCGACGCGGGCTACGACGAGCGCAACCGAGCGCAGGACTACGCCGCGCTGGGCCGCGCCGTCGACCAGGTGCGGTTGATGGCGTACGACTACCACTGGCAGACATCGGCGCCGGGCCCGATCGCGCCCGAGGGCTGGGTTCGCGACGTGCTGACGTATGCGACGTCGCAGATCCCGAGGGCGAAGATCGTGCTGGGCGTGCCGATGTACGGCTACGACTGGGTGGGCCACAACGCCGTGCCGGTCACGTGGGTGCAGGCCTACGGGCGGTCGCGGGAGTTCGGGGTGCCCGTCGAGTGGGACGGGTTCAGCGAATCGCCCCACTTCTCCTACACCGACGCCGCCGGGCAGCGGCACGACGTGTGGTTCGAGAACGCCTACAGCGCGTCGATCAAGTTCTCCCAGGCCCGGCAATTCGGGATCGGCGGGGTGTACCTCTGGCTCTTCGGCACGGAGGACGACCTCGTCTGGTCGAAACTCGACACCTACTGGACTCCGGCGGAGGCGCGATGATCCCCCTGTGGCTGCTGGCAATCTTCGTCTTCGGGGTGAACTTCACCCTGTGGGGCACTGCCGGTCTGGCGCGCGCGCTCGAAAACTGCATGCGGTCACCACAGCCGCCGCGGCCGTCACCGGTGCCCCGCGCGCGGCCCGCCCGCGTGCACCGCTCGCGCGTCGCCGTGCTCATGGCCGCGCACAACGAGGAGGTGGTGATCGGCGAGTCGCTGGCCGCCATCACCCGCCTCGTGCCGGCGTCGAACGTCCACGTCGTGTCCGACGGCTCCACCGACCGCACCGTCGAGCTCGCCCTGGCATGCGGTGTGAACGTCACCGAGACGCCCAGCAACGTCGGCAAGGCAGGCGCGCTGGAGGAAGGCGTGCGCCACTTCTCCCTCGCCACCCGCTACGACGCCGTGCTGCTGCTGGACGCCGACACCCGCCTCGACCCGGACTACTTCGATGCCGCCCTCCCGCAGTTCGACGACCCCGACGTGGTCGCCGTGGCCGGCTGCGCCGCCACCGACTGGTCCGCCTCCCGCCGCGGGTTCCCGGCGTTCCTGTTCACCGCGCACCGCGCACGCATTTACGCGCTGCTGCAACGCCTCCTCAAGTTCGGCCAGACCTGGCGCCGCACCAACGCGACCCTCATCGTCCCCGGCTTCGCCAGCCTCTACCGCGCGGAAACCTTGCCGTTCATCGACATCAACCCCCCGGGTCTGGTCATCGAGGACTTCAACATGACGTTCGAGGTCTACCGCAAACGCCTCGGCAAAGTCGGCTTTTCCTTGAAGGCCATCGCCGTCACCCAGGACCCGGACGCCTTGCGCGACTACGTCCGCCAGACGCGCCGCTGGGCCCTCGGCTTCTGGCAAAGCGTCCGCCGCTTCCGCCCGAGCGCCGACCTGTTCAGCTTCATGCTGGGGCTGTACGTGCTGGAGCTGGTCCTGGCCAGCCTCTTCATGGCCTTGCTGCCATTGATGGTCGTGCTCTTGTTGCTGGCCCTCATCCCCGGCTTCCTGTCCGTACCGATCGCGGGCGACCTGACCTTGGCGATCGGCCACTACGTCAACCTCCCGACCATCGCGTTCGGCATCCTCGTGCCGGACCTCCTCCTCACCCTCGCCGTCGTCCTGACGGAACGCCGCGCCCGCTACCTGCTCATGGCGCCCCTCTACCTCCCCCTCCGCTGCCTCGACGCCTGCGTCGCCCTCTGGACCCTCCCCCAAGCCTGGCGCGGCAGCTCCGGCCGCTGGCAAAGCCCCACCCGCCGCGGCACCGACATCTCCGCGGCCCCGGACCTCGCTGCAATCGGTGCGGGTGCGGATGCGGATGTGGGCTCCGGCGTGGGCGTGGGTGCGGGCTCCGGCATGGCGGCGGGCCTGGGTGCTGCCGCGAGTGCCGGAGTGCCAGGGGGCACCGAAGTGGGTTCAGGCCTGGCTGCTGCCACGAGTACCCGAGTACCAGGAGGCACCGAAGTCGGTTCAGGCCTGGCTGCTGCCACAAGTACCCGAGTACCAGGAGGCACCGAAGTCGGTTCAGGCCTGGCTGCTGCCACAAGTACCCGAGTACCAGGAGGCACCGAAGTGCCCGGGGGTACCGAAGTGCCCGGGGGTACCGGCTTGGCCACAGGCCCCGGTCAGGCTGCGGGTACCGGCCTCGGTTCCGGTGGCGGCACTCGCCTTCTCCCGTCCCCCTTCCCTCGCGACATCCCCACCCAGCACAACGGCACGGGCCCGACAATCCCCTCCCACAGCAACGACTCCAGCCAAACCCTCCCGTCTCTACCTCCGACGCCCTCCGACCCATCCCCCACGTCCGAGACCGAACCGGCCTGGCCAACCGAGTGGCCCCCGGACTGGCCCCCCGACCCCTTCCCCCGTGAAAAGGTCGGCTGACCTCTCCCACCACAGCGGCCCACGGCCGCCCCTCCCCGCGCAACGACCACGCACCGCACGCCGGCACGCCGGCGCCGCGCGGTCACCGACCAGCGTCGGCGCTCGGCCCGCCACACGCCGACGCGGCACCGGCCCCGGCCCTGGCTCTGGCCCTGGCCCTGGCCCTGGCCCTGGCCCTGGTGAGGAAACCCGCCTATCCACCCGCAACCAAGGCCCACACCACGGCGGATAGGCCACCTGGCCACCACCAACACGCGCAACCTCGCCGACCGACCAGAACACCGGCAAGGCCCATGCCGCAGCGCAACCAGTCAGCGTCTGCGCCGCTTGGTGGCCGACTGGGCAAGCAACTCACCCACCTGCCAGCGCTCGGCCAAGCCGCGCGACGCCTCTAGCCAGGCCGGCGGGTGCGCCGTCTGGCCGCCTGCCGGCCCCGGGCGGCCAAATTTCCACCCAGTCACGCGCTCCTCGCCAAGGCCAGCTTCTGCGCCGCGTTGACCAACGGCGCCAACCGCGTCCCGAGGTTGCGCACCGCCATTCCCGCCCTGGTGGCGGGAATCAGCATCGCGGCCGCCACAGGAACGTTGCGCTGCCTCGGATTCACCAGCTTCCGGTGCGTGGCCTCATAACGCCGGAACGCCGCCGCCGGATCCCCCGGGGTCGCGGCCAGTTCGGTGGCCAGCGTGTGCGCACCGGACATCGCCAGCGTGGAGCCATCGCCGAACAGCGAGACACACGACGCCGCATCACCCGCCAGCACCACCCGGCGCGCGGCCCAGCTCGGCAACCGCACACGCGAAACCGAATCGAGGTACAGATCGCCGGCAGCCCGCACCTGGTCGAGCAGCTCCGGCACCCGCCATCCCACGCCGGCGTACGCGGTCTCCAGCAACCGCTTGTGCTGCTGCGTGTCGCGGTAGTCGAAGCCCGGCACCGCGGCGTGGCGGAACATGAACGCCACGATCCCGCGCTCCCGCGATGGGTGCACCGCCACCGCACGGCCCGGCGAGTTGTACATGACGATCTCGCTCCGGTCGGGCACCGGCGCGTCGAGCGGCATGGTCGCGACGTACACACCCATGTGCTCCACGAACTCCGGCTCCGGGCCGAACGCCAGCCGGCGCACGCCGGAGTGCAGCCCGTCGGTGCCCACCACGAGGTCGAACCGCCGCGGTGCGCCGTGTTCGAAGGTGACGTCGACCCCGCCCTCGTCCTGCGCGAGCCCGGCCACCGAGTCGTGGAACACGTATTTCGCGTCGTCGGCGCTCGCCTCGTACAGGATGCGCGCGAGGTCGGTGCGTGTCAGCTCGACGTCGGTGCCACCACCGTCGCCCAGCGCCACCCGCCCGACACTCTTCCCCCGGTCGTTCACGAACTTCATGCTCCTGACCGAGGTGGCCGCCTCCCGCAGCTGCTCGGTGAGGCCCATCTTCCGCGACCTCGGCGGCCAGCCCGCGGACGTCCACCGGGCTGCCGCTCGAGCGCAGTCCGGCCGCGCGCTCCGCCACGGTCGGCCGGTACCCCGCACGCGCCAGCCAGTAGGCGAGCGTGGGCCCGGCGACTCCCGCACCGGAGATCAGCACTGTCTTCGTGGTCATAATCTGCCATCCCCTCCTGCCGCGGTCCCCCTGACCAACGGTCAGGATCGACGGTACACGCCTGTCCACCGGTCAGGCAAGGAGGTAGATTCGGCAGCATGAACGAAGTCGTGCCGCCCGACACCCGCGCGCGCATACTGCAGGTCGCCATGGACTTGTTCGCCTCGAACGGCTACCACGCGACCTCCGTGCGGGAAATCGCCGAACGCGTCGGCGTCACAAAAACCGCGGTTCTGTACCACTTCCCGGGCAAGGCCGAGATCATCACCGCGATGGCCGAGCCGATGCTGGTCGACCTGGAAGCCACCGTCGACTCGGCGCAGGCCCTGGCACCGGACGCCGACGCCGCCCGCGACGCGATGGTCGAAGGCCTGCTCGACGTCTGGCTGCGCCACCGCTACCTGCTGCGGCTCAACCTGCGTGATCTGGGGTTGACCGCGTCGCAGTCGGTGTTCGACCGCTTCCGCGACGGCATGCTGCGGGCGAACCTGATCGTGGCCGGTCCGGACCCGGACTTCGCCGCCAACGTCCGCGCCGCGCAGGCCATCGCCATGCTGAGCGATCCGGTGGTCCTCTACGCCGACCACTCCGTCGACGAACTGCGCGCCACCGTGCTCGACGGCGTCCACCGCCTCTTCGGCGACTCACAACGCCACGCCGGGCGGGGCCGGCCGACCGTGATGACCGGCAACCTGCTGGTGATGTGCCGCAAGCTGCACGACCAGGGCTTCCCGGCCACGAAGATCGCCGACGAGCTGGGCGTCTCCCGGGCGACGGTCTACCGCCACCTGAAGGTCTAGCAATATTGAGACGCTTTATGATACTTTTGAGACACCGGCGACGCAGCAGACATCACCGAACGCACATCCACTAACACGAGACAGCACGGCACACGACAGCACTGGCACGACAGCTCTGAAACAGCAGCGTTGAGAGAACAGCACCCCGAGCACACCAGGAGGCGAATGGACGAAGCAGACCACCGACACCCACGCGGGGCGAGGCGTCAGCCCAGGACGGACCGGACCGTCTCCTCGTCACGGGCGACGACTGTGGTGCCGTCGTCGGCCGTGATGATCGGGCGCTGGATGAGCGCCGGGTTCGCCGCCAGCGCCTCGATCCAGCGGGCGCGATCGGCGGGCGTTCGCGGCCACGACTTCAGGCCGAGCTCGGTCGCGACCTTCTCGCCGGTGCGCGTGATGTCCCACGGGTCGAGCCCGAGCCGGTCCAGCACGGCCTCGAGCTCGGCCGGCGTCGGCGGGTCCTCGAGGTACCGGCGCACGGTGTAGGCGGCGCCGGCCTCGTCGAGCAGCGACACGGCGGAGCGGCACTTCGAGCAACGCGGGTTGACCCAGATTTCCACGAGGGTCACCGTACGCGACCTACTTCGCGAACGCCTGCTGCTGGCACTGGTCGGCGAGCTTGTCGAGGTTGTCGTAGGTGTCGGACGAGCCGTCGTCGATCTGCCAGGTGAGGCCGTCGGCGTCGACGCTGGTGTCGGGGGCCACGTGCACGTGGGCGCCCTTGTCGGTCATGCACTTGACCATGTCGTGGAACTGGTCGTTGAACTTCGGGTTGGTCCGCGGGGAAAGCTCGGGCGGCTGCAGCGGCAGCTTTCGTTTGCAGGCCTCCTCGGCTTTCTTCGACTGGGGGCTGTCGTCGTTCATGTCGAGGGCAGGCGGGCTGTTCGGGTCGCCGACCGGGCCGGAGTGCCGTCCATCGAGGACGGCGTGGCCGTTGGTGCGGAGACAGGAGTCGTAGGCGTCCCAGTAGGACTGTTTCTCCTCGGGCGAGCTGTCGAGGCGCAGCTGCGGGCGGCCTGCGTCGGACTCGGCCGTGGTGGCCGACGACGAGGCTGGGGCACCTGCGGACGCGCTGCCCGTGTCGAGCGTGGCGACCTGCGGGGCGGCGGGCGAGCCGGAGCAGGCGCTGAGCAGGACGAACGCGGCGCCGGCGACGAAGAAGGAGATGGATGAACGCACGTTGCGAGCGTGGCAGGAGGTTGTGAGGAAGCTATGACGATGGAGTCAGGAGGCCACTAGGAGCCCCGAGGGCCAACGCCCCACGGAGGGCGACGGGTGCCACGGATCACCCGCCGGTGGAGGGTCGTTTCGGCGTACCGTTCAGCCATGGACATGCCTCTGGCCACCGACCGCCTCGTGATCCGGGACTGGTCGATCGACGACGCCGACGCCGCGTTCCGTATCTACGGCACGGACGAGGTCACTCACTGGCTGACGCCCGCGATGGACCGCGTCACCGACGTCGCCGCGATGCGCTCGGTGCTGCAAGCGTGGCAGGAAGCCCAGCCGAACCTGGCTCCGCCGCGCGGGCGCTGGGCCGTGGCGCGCACGTCGGACGGCGCCGTCGTGGGCGGGCTCGGGATCCGGCTGCTGCCGCCGTTCCAGGAGGACCTGGAGCTGAGCTGGCAGCTGCACCCGGACGCCTGGGGCAAGGGCTACGCGACGGAATCGGCGCGGACGCTGATCGAGTGGGCGTTCACGCAGGACACCGAGGAGCTCTTCGCCGTGGCGCGGCCCTCCAACACGCGCGCCATCGCGACGGCCAAGCGCCTCGGCATGCAGTGGGTCGGCGAAACGACGAAGTACTACGACCTGCGGCTGCAGGTGTACCGCATCCGCCACAGCGACATCATCTAGCGAGCCGGCGCGCGCACACCCACCTGGCAGAGAGGCCCATCCGGCAGACGCGCCTATCCGACAGACGCGCCCACCAGACAGAGCGCCGACGCCTTCGTGTGCCCGCGCCAAGCCGAAGGGGCGGCAGTGCTCCCGCGCGCCGGCCCGACAGCGCGGCAGTGCTCCCCCGCGCCAGTCGAACAGCGCGGCAGCGCTCCGGTGCACCAACCGACGGGACGCGCCCTCACACGCTCACGCCGGTGAACTCCGGGCGAACAGCAAGGAAAAAGCGTCCGCGAGCGGGCGGACAGAATGGACCGAGAAGCAGGGTCAGACGGCCGTATAGCGCGCGAAAATGGCGGCCTGTCCCTGTTTCACCCCGGTGTCGTCGACGAGGTTCCACATCGTCACGTCTTCGATCCAGAAGCGGCGGCCCGACTTGGCGATGCGCCGGCCGCGGTAGCCGCTGACGAAGCCGTGGGTGGCGACGGCCTCGACGAGGGCGTCACGGTCCTCCTGCCGGTCCGGCTCGGCGGAAAGGCGCGAGGGCATGCCGCGGAACTCGGTCCAGCCGAGTTCGAACGCGTGCTGGGCGACGAGGTTGGCGTAGGTGAAGCGGGGGTCGTCGGCGGTGTCGTGGGCCAGGAGGCCGAAGGGGGCGTCCTCGTAGAGGTGGCGGGCGGCGTCCAACCTGGCGTCGATCAGTGGTTTGCCGACCACGCGGCGGTAGCTGTCCACGAGCAGCCGGGCGAAAGCGGCGTCCAGCGGTGACGACCCGGAGTCGGACAACTCAGCACCGTGTGACATGGCGTCAAGTTACGCCCGCCGCCACGGGCCGTCGCAACTCGGGTGATCGCCAGGTCCACTATGGACTCCGGGCCGGAGACGAACTCGCCACGGCCTCCCCCTCGGGACCGTGGCGAGCCGTCCGACCCAAGAGCCCGATGGACTACGCGTTGACCGGAGTCCAGAGCTCGTCGATCTCCCGCTCCGCCGCCGCCATGCTCTCGGCCGCCAGATCACGCAGGTCGGCCATCGCCGGGTTGGTGTCCGCCAGCGTCAGCTCCGCGGCGATGAACCGCGGCTCGATGCCGGTGATCGCCAGGCCGTGCGGGAGCCAGGACTCGGCGTGGTCCCAGCCGAAGCGCGGGGTGCCCTCGCCGTAGCCACCGCCGCGGGAGGCGAGGACGAGGAACTCGCGGCCGTCGAGCAGGCCGGTGCCCGTGGCCGGGTCGAAGGCGAGACCGGGGGCGATCAGGTGGTCGACCCAGGACTTCACGACGCTCGGCGCGCCGTAGTTGTACAGGGGCAGGCCGAGCAGCACCGTGGACGCCTCGCGGACCTCGCCGACGAGCTCCTCGGTGAGCTTCCACGACTCGTTCTGCTCCGGCGTGCGCTGCTCGGCAGGCACGACGCGGGCGAGACCGGACGCGGCGTCGAAGTGCGGGACCGGGTTGGCGCCCAGGTCGCGGTAGGTGACGGTGCCGTCGGGGTGGGCGGCCCGCCACGCGGCGGCAGCGCGGGCGCTGAGCGCTCGGCTGACCGAGCGGTCGCCGTTGATGCTGGAGTCGATGTGGAGAAGGTGAGGCATCTCGTTCGCCGTCCATAGATCGTTTGTGTAGGACAAACCATTTATAGCACACGGACGACTCGCGAGTTCTCGTATACTGGACGCATGGCCTCGCTCCCGGTCGTCAACCAGCCGCCCCACCGGTGCGGAGCCCTGCTCGACCACCTCTCGCGGCGCGTGCGGACGCGGGCGGAATCGGTGCTGACGCCCATGAACCTGCGCCCCCGCCACCTGCTCACGCTCACGGTGCTGCGCGACCACGGCAGCAGCACCCAGCAGGCCCTGGCCGCCACCCTCGGCATCGACAGCACCAACCTCGTCGGCCTGCTCAACGACCTCGAGGCCGACAACCTCATCGAGCGCCGCCGCTCCCCCGAGGACCGCCGCCGGCACGTGGTGGAGCTCACCGACGTCGGGGCGAAGAAGCTGGCCAAGGCCGAGTTCGCCATGGCCGCCGTCGAGGACGAGGTGCTCTGTGCCCTGAGCCTCGAGCAGCGCGAACAGCTCTACAGCCTCCTCCAGCACGCCACCGCCACCACGGAGGCCGAAGCCTGCGTCGCCGCCGACGACACCGTCCGCACCCACGTGCAGGCCTGCGTCGCGGACGACGACCAGCCGCTGCAGCGGTAGCCCGCAGCGCGCGGAAAAGCGCGTTGAAAAACCGGCCCCACCCCCTCCTCGTGATCGTGCCCACAATGGGTACGCCCTGAGGGGAGGACCGATGGCCGACACCGTGACCAGGCCCGTTCCGGTTCCGCTGCGGCCGGCGTGGCGCGGGCTGAAGGGCGGGCAGATCCTGAAGATCGCCCGCACGACGGACCACAAGACGATCGGCGTCCTCTATCTCTCGACGTCGTTCGCGTTCTTCCTCATCGGCGGCCTCACCGCGCTGCTGATGCGCACGGAGCTCGCACAGCCTGGCATGCAATTCCTGTCACCGGAGCAGTACAACCAGCTGTTCACCATGCACGGCACGATCATGCTGCTGCTGTACGCGACCCCGAACCTCTTCGGCTTCGCCAACTTCATCGTGCCGCTGCAGATCGGGTCGCCCGACGTGGCGTTCCCGCGGCTGAACGCGTTCTCCTACTGGCTGTACCTGTTCGGCGGGCTGATCGTGATCAGCAGCTACCTCACACCCGGCGGCCCACCCGAATTCGGCTGGACCGCGTACACGCCGCTGTCCAACGCCATCCACTCGCCGGGCATCGGCGGCGACCTGTGGATCACCGGGCTGATCATCTCGGGGCTCGGCACGATCCTGGGCGCGGTGAACATGGTGACGACGATCGTCACGTTGCGCTGCCCCGGCATGACGATGTGGCGGATGCCCATCTTCACCTGGAACATCCTGCTCACCGGCGTGCTGATCCTGCTCGCGTTCCCGATCCTCACGGCCGCGCTGTTCGGGCTGCTCGCCGACAGACACATCGGCGCGCACGTGTTCGACCCCGCCAACGGCGGCGCGATCCTGTGGCAGCACCTGTTCTGGTTCTTCGGACACCCGGAGGTCTACATCGTCGCGCTGCCGTACTTCGGCATCGCCACGGAGATCATCCCTGTCTTCAGCCGAAAACCGCTGTTCGGCTACCGGACGATGGTGTTCGCGACGATCGCGATCACCGGCCTGTCGGCCACCGTCTGGGCGCACCACATGTTCGCGACCGGCGCCGTGCTGCTGCCGTTCTTCTCGTTCATGACCTTCCTCATCGCCGTGCCCACCGGGATCAAGTTCTTCAACTGGATCGGCACGATGTGGAAGGGGCAGCTGACGTTCGAGTCGCCGATGCTGTGGTCGATCGGGTTCCTGGTCACGTTCCTGCTCGGCGGGCTCACCGGCGTCATCCTTGCCGCCCCGCCGCTGGACTTCCACGTGCACGACAGCTACTTCGTCGTCGCCCACTTCCACTACGTGCTGTTCGGGACGATCGTGTTCGCCACCTTCGCCGGCATCTACTTCTGGTTCCCCAAGATCACCGGCCGCATGCTCGACGAGCCGCTGGCCAAGTGGCACTTCTGGACGACCTTCATCGGCTTCCACACCACGTTCCTCATCCAGCACTGGCTCGGCGACGCCGGCATGCCCCGCCGCTACGCCGACTACCTGCGCAGCGACGGGTTCACCCTCATGCAGACCATCTCCACGATCGGGTCGTTCATCCTGGGCGCCTCGGTGCTGCCCTTCATCTGGAACGTGGTGAAGAGCTACCGCTTCGGCGCTCGCGTCGACACCGACGATCCGTGGGGCTACGGCAACTCGCTGGAGTGGGCGACGACGTGCCCGCCGCCGCGGCACAACTTCCTCGAGCTGCCCCGCATCCGCTCCGAGCGGCCCGCGTTCGAGCTGCACTACCCGCACATGGTCGAACGCCTGCGCGCGGAGGGCCACGTCACACGCGGTGGAAGCCACCGTGGCACGCCGAGCCAGGCCGCGTCCGAGGCGATCATCCCACCGCGTGACCAGGACCGCTGATCGAAAGTGTCCTACGCTGCCTTGAGGAGGGCGGACCATGGACTCTGCGGCGGAGCGGCTCAAGAAGTACCGCGAGATGCGCGACTTCCAGCGCACCGCCGAGCCCGCGGGCGGCGACGCGGCCACCACGCCGGGAAACCGCTTCGTCGTGCAGCGCCACCGCGCCCGCCGCCGGCACTACGATCTGCGCCTGGAGCTGGGCGGCGTGCTCATCAGCTGGGCCGTGCCGAAGGGCCCGACGCTCGACCCGAAGGTGCGGCGGATGGCCGTGCACGTGGAGGACCACCCGCTCGAATACGCGGATTTCGAGGGCGTGATCCCGCACGGCGAGTACGGCGGCGGCGACGTGATCGTGTGGGACCGCGGCACCTGGGAGCCCGTCGACACCGACGACCCCGAGCAGGCGCTCGCCGACGGCAACCTGCACTTCGACCTGTTCGGTGAGAAGCTCGCCGGCCGCTTCGTGCTCATCCACCCCAGCCGCGACGGCGACGGAAAGCAGTGGCTGCTGCTGCACAAGCAGGACGACCACGCCACCGCCGGCTGGGACGCCGAGGACCACCTGAAGTCGGTGAAGAGCGGGCTGACCAACGACGAGATCAAGGCCGCTCCCCCGGCACTCTGGCGCAGCGACCTGCCGGCGGCCGAGGCGGAGCAGCAGCTCAAACCCGTGTTCCAGCCCGCGTCCGACGCCGAGCTGAAAGCCCTGGATGAGCTCGACGCGCGCGGCAGCTGGACCGTCGCCGGTCAGAAGCTGGCGCTGACCAACCTCGACAAGGTCCTCGTCCCCGGACGCGACGGCGAGGACCCCATCACCAAACGCGACCTCATCCGGTACTACACGCGCATCGGCCCGACGATGCTGCCCTATCTCGCGAACCGCGCTCTCAACACGAACCGGTTCCCCGGCGGCATCGAGAAACCCGGCTTCTGGCACAAGGAAGTGCCCGACCACGCGCCGAAGTGGCTGCACCGCTGGCACTACGAGAAAGCCGATGCCGACGACGTGCAGCAGTACCTCGTGCCCGAGGGCGTCGCCGACCTGGCGTGGCTGGCGAACTTCGGCGCGCTCGAGCTGCACGCGTGGACATCGCGGATCGAGGACGTCGAGCACCCCACGTGGACGTTGTTCGACATCGACCCCGGCCAGGAGACGTCGTTCGACGACGTGCTCGCCCTCGCGCGCTTGCACCGCACCGCTTTGGAGCACCTCGGGCTCGTCGGGCTGCCGAAAGTCACGGGACAGCGCGGGATCCAGGTGTGGGTGCCGGTGGAACCGCGCTACACGTATGCGGAAACGCGCAAGTGGGCCGAGACCGTGTCGAAGACGATCGGGCGCACGCTGCCGGACTTGGTCAGCTGGGCGTGGCACAAGGACCGCCGCGGGGGCAAGGCGCGGCTGGACTACACGCAGAACGTGCTGAACAAAACGCTCGTCGCGCCCTACAGCGTCCGCCCGCGGCCGGGTGCGCCGGTTACGGTGCCGCTGTGGTGGGAGGAGCTCGACGATCCGGATCTCACTCCCGACCACTGGACGATTCGGACAGTCCTCAAACGAGTCGAGACCGTCGGTGATCCGTTCGCGACGTTGCTGGGTGTGGAGCAGCAGCTGCCGAAACTGTGAATTATCACCGGTTCAGCTCTACCTGGAGTGCGCTCCAGGCCTAGGGTCGGGGCCATGCGATTCGGAATGTTCGTTCCCCAGGGCTGGCGTCACGACCTCATCGGTATCGACCCGGCCGACCACTGGACCACCATGCTCGACCTCGCCCGCTTCGCCGACGCGGGACCGTTCGAGTCAATCTGGGTCTACGACCACTTCCACACCGTGCCCGTGCCGAGCGACGAAGCCACCCACGAGGCGTGGAGCCTCATGGCGGCCTATGGCGCCGCGACTTCGCGCGTGCGGCTGGGACAGATGTGCACCTGCATGGCGTACCGCAACCCCGCCTACCTCGCGAAGGTCGCGGCCACCATCGACGTGATCTCCGGCGGCCGCGTGGAGATGGGCATCGGCGGCGGCTGGTACGAGCACGAGTGGCGCGCCTACGGCTACGGCTTCCCCAGCGCCGGCGAGCGCCTCGGCATGCTCGACGAGGGCGTCGAGATCATGCGCCAGCTGTGGACCGAGGGCAAAGCCACCCTCGACGGCAAGCACTACCAGGTCGACGGCGCCATCTCCCGTCCCCTTCCCTTGCAGGATGGCGGAATCCCCCTGTGGATCGCCGGCGGCGGCGAAAGGAAGACCCTGCGCACGGCCGCGAAGTACGCCCAGTACACCAACTTCGTCGGCGACGTCGAGGGCTTCAAGCACAAGTCGTCGGTGCTGGAAGGCCACTGCAAGGACCTCGGCACGGACTTCGGTTCGATCATCCGCTCGGCCAACTACAACGTCGTGATCGGCGAAACCGAGAAGGACGTGCAGGACCGGCTGGCGTGGATTCGTTCGCACTACGAGCGGTATCTGCCGGCGGATGTGCTGGAGTCCACCGTCACCAGCTTCGAAAACGGCCCGATGGTGGGCACGCCGGAGCAGATCGTGGAGCGGTTCAAGGAGCTGGAGGGTCTCGGGATGACGTACGCGATCAACTACTTCGTGGAAGCCGCGTACGACCGGTCGGGCCTCGAGCTGTTCACGTCGAAGGTGATTCCGGAGCTGATCTGAGGTTTTTCGTTTGCCGGCCGGTGCCCGTTCGGGGTGCCGGCCGGTTTTTTGTGGTTGGTCTCTGGAATCATGCTTGTGGGGTACGTTGCGGGCTGCTGTGAGTGCGCCCCGACGGTGATCGTGTGGGCTTTGGATTGTGGCCGCTGGCGCTTGGGTTGCCTGTGTGGTCCGGAAAACCGCAGGCTGCGCAGGACTGCTACCCTGCCTGACGCGGTTCATCCACAGCCCACCCCGAGTTGTGGACAACCACCCGGCATTGCTTTCGGACGCCCAAAATTGTCGGTGCCGGCCGGTAGACTGGACGTGGGGACGCCCCCCTGGGAGGGCGGGGGCTGTGTGTCCCCCGGCTGCGGAAGGGGTTGGCAGTTCGGTAACCCTGACGCGAAGCGCTGCAGGAAGTCAGACCAACGACTCCAGAACGTCGGGAAGCGCCACCAACACCGTGGCACCCAAGGCGAACGGCACCACCCACAAAGCCACAAACCCCAGCTGGCGCAGCGAACGCACCCCCAGACCCAGCACCAAACCGAGGGCGAGCAGAGTCGCCACCGCCAAGGCGACGGAGCCGAGGTGGGGCCATTCGCGAGCGGCATCCGCGAGGACGAGGCCCACGGCTGCGGCGGTGGCGAGGGTGCCGGCGCGGGTGGGGGCGCCGACGAAGCGGAAGGCGAGGCCGAGGGTGCCCGCGAGGACGGCCAGGAAGCACCACAGCACCACGGTCTGGGTGTCGATCGAGTAGGGCATGCCCGGGTATTTGAGGCCGTACATGACTTTCTTGCCCACGTAGAACGCGACCACGGCAGGCAGGAGGGCGGCGACGGTGCGGACGTACGCACGGCGCGGGCCGCGGCCGGCGGAGACGGCGACCACCAGCGCGATCCACAGGACGAACGCGTGCGCGAGGAGGCGGAGGCCGGCGTTGTAATACGCGAAGGCCGCGAAGGCGCCGGATGCCAGGCCGCCGGCGACGGCCAGGGCTTCGCCCGCGCCGAGGGGCCGTCGGGTCAAAGAGTCGGTCATGTGTCCCCCAAGAACGCAGACCTTACCGGTAAGCGGCGATCAGCGTTTCGTCAGCACCACCAGGTAGCGGCAAGCGTCCGGAGTCGGGTTCACATAGGTGCACGGCGCCGGGCGGCCCAGCTGCAGGCAGTCCCCCGCGTCGAGTTCGTGCACCGTGGCGCCCTCGACGAAGCGGAGGTGGCCCGACAAGACCCAGATGCGGTGGTCCGCGAACGCATAAGAATCTGCCGGAAAGCCGACCGAAGCGCCGGCCGGCAGAGAGACCTCGACGAGTTCCGTGGAACCCGGCGGTGACACAGCGCGGCGCACATACCCCGTGAGCGGGTCGGTCCACGTCGGTTGGTCCGAAAGCCGCATGAGGCGACGGTCGGAGCCGGCCTCGGCGCGCGCGACGAGTTCCGACAAGGTCAGGCCCAACGCGGACGCCAGCCGGCTCAGCAGCACCGCCGTGGGCTGGGCCTCGCCGCGTTCGATTTTGCCGATCATGGCGCGCGAGACGCCCGAGCGTTCGGCCAGGGTGCTGGCGGAGAGGTCGTGGGCGAGGCGGGCGTCGCGCAGGGTCGAGGCCAAGGAGGCTGACAGGGGGTCCGTCACAAGGTGACACTATAACAGCCAATAGACGCTACTATAGTGAACCATGCTGATCCGAGACGCCGACGAGCGCGACGCCGAAGCGTGCGCGGAGATCTACGCGCCATACGTGCGCGACACGACGATCACGTTCGAGACCGAGCCGCCGACCGGTACGGAAATGGCGGAGCGCATCGAGCGCGCCGCGAAGACGCACGCGTGGCTGGTTCTGGAGATCGACGGGCGCGTGGCCGGGTACGCGTACGGCGGGCCGTTCAAGGAGCGCGCCGCGTACCGCTGGTCGTGCGAGGTGAGCGTGTACCTGGAGCTGGGGCGGCGACGCACGGGCGGCGGCCGCGCGCTGTACGAAGCGCTCTTCACACGCCTCGCGGAGCGCGGGTTCCGGATGGCCGTCGCGGGGATGACGCTGCCGAACGAGCCCAGCGTCGGCCTGCACGCGGCGCTGGGGTTCGAGCCCGTGGGCACGTACCGGCGCATCGGGTGGAAACACGGAGCGTGGCGGGACGTGGCGTGGGCGCAGCGCTCGCTCGTGCCGGGTTGGGACGAATCGCCGGAGGAACCACACTGAGCAGTGCAGAATGGAGCCCATGAGCGCCGACCTCGACGAGCTGCGCAGACTGCGCCGTGCCCGTGACCGGATGGACCGCGAGTACGCCGAACCCCTCGACGTGCCCGCGCTCGCCCGCACAGCGCTGATGTCGACGGCGCACTTCAGCCGCCGCTTCCGTGAGGCGTACGCGGAGACGCCGTACTCCTATCTCATGACCCGCCGCATCGAACGTGCCAAGACGCTGCTGCGCAACGGTCTCACCGTCACCGAAGCGTGCTTCGCCGTCGGGTGTACCAGCCTCGGGTCGTTTTCGGCGCGGTTCACGGAGCTCGTCGGCGACACGCCCTCGGCCTACCGCGCGCGCGACCACGAGCATGTCGCCGCGGTACCGCCGTGCCAGACGATGGTGGCCACGCGGCCGCGCAAGACCGGTGGCGCGCCGCAGCAGAGCAGTATTGGAGAAGCGTCCGTCGGCGCGCCCGCATAACCTCACGGCATGACTGTTTCCATCGCCGCCGTGCACGTGATCGTCGACGATCCCGACGCGGCCGTCGCGTTCTACAGAGACACGCTGGGGTTCAAGGTGCGCAACGAGGTCGCCAACGACGGCTTCCGCTGGGTCACCCTCACTACCGACACCCAGCCCGAGATCGAGATCGTGCTGTCGCAGCCGCACGCCGGCCGGTCCAAGGCCGACGGCGACACCGTGGCCGCGCTGCTCGCCAAGGGTGAGCTCGGCGCGATCAACCTGCGGACGGACAACCTCGACGAGACGTTCGCCAAGGTCGCCGCCGCGCCCGGCGCCGAGGTGCTGCAGGAGCCGGCCGACCAGTTCTGGGGCGTGCGCGACGCCGCCGTGCGCGACCCGGCGGGGAACCTCGTGCGGATCGCCCAGGCTTAGTCAGTCAGGCCCAGTCAGTCAGGCCAGTCAGCCGGGCCCAGTCAGTCTCCACTGATGTCGAGGTCCTCGATGTCTTGTTCGAGCCGGGCGCGCCAGGACCACTGCGGCTGGGTCCAGTCGGTGTCGTCGGCCGGGGGCTCGCCCAGCGGCAGCGCCTGGTCGGCAACGCCGTGGGTCACGCGGTAGGTCAGCGCCGACGTCGCCGCGCGGATCCACCGGTCCCCCGCCGCACCGGACGGCGGGGCGACGCCGAACGCGTGCGTGAACCACACGGGCAGGAGCGCACTGGACCCGATCGCGTCGGTGATGCGTTCGCGCAGCTTGGAGTGCAGCTCTTCCCAGTCGCGTTCGGACTTCTCGATCTGGGGCAGCACGCGGGTGCGCGTGACGTCGTCGGCGTCGAGCACCTGCTGCGCGGCCTCGGCGTCCTTGACCGCGGCAGGCAGCTGCCGGTCGAGGACACCGCGGCGACGGGCGACCACTTCGGACAGTCGCGACTGGGCGCCGCCGCGGTTTTCGTCGCCGTGCTGGGTGGTGGCGAGGATGGCGAGCACGTTGATGAGCGCGTTTTCGCTCTCTGCCAACGCTTCGCGCGCCTGCGGCAGCCGCGCGATGTCCTCTTCGTACGGACGGCGCTGGTTAGCCGTCATCAGCTGCGCGGCCAGCGCGTGGCGACGTTCGGCGTCGGCGGCGAGTTTGCGCAACGCGGGGCCGACGTCGTCAAGGTCCACCACCGGCACCTTCTCCGACACGCGCACCGCGCGTTCGAGCAGCTGCAGGCGCTGGCGCAGCCGTTCGAGCTGGCGCGTGGCGAGGTCGAGGCGGGACTCGTGGCGGGCCTGCGCGTCGGAGAAGGACTCGAACGTCTCGCGCAGCTCCGTCAGCTCGCGCCCGGTGCGCGACTCGAGGTCGACGACGGTTTCCTGCATGCCGTCGACGGTTTCGGACAGCGCATCGAACTCGCTGTCCGCCTCCTCCTCGCCTTCGGGGTAGTACTCGGCGTCGGGGTAGTACTCCGAGTAGGTCATCGGACCTCCTGCACCAGGAACACGACGGTGATCACGGTCGCGACGGCGGCGAGCACCACCAGGATCGTCTGCACGGCGCCCGGGACCAGCAGCGACGCGGCCGTGAGCCCCGCCGCGGCCGCCCCCGTGTACGCGGCGCGCAGCCGCCGGTCGACCATCAGCGGCGTCGGCCCGAGCGGCCCGAGCGCGATCCGCAGCCCGGACCCGAGCAGCGGCAGCGCGAACAGGACCCACACCGCGCTGATCCCGCCGAACAGCATCAGCGCGCCCGCGACCATCCCCACCGCGACGGGCGCCGCCGCCAGGTACAGCGACAGCCGCTGCGCGCCGGCCCGTTGCGCCTCCAGCTTCGCCGCGCGCACCTGCACGGTCGCGATCTCCACCTCGTGCTCCGTGCGCAGCAGGTCCTCCGCCGCGTCGACCAGGCTGTCGAGGGCACGCGTCCGCTCGTCCCCGGCTTCCGGCAGGGCACCCAGCCGCGCCCGCATGGTCTCCTGCACCCGGGCGACGCGCGCCGTCGCCTGCTCGCGCTTGTGCTGCGCTGGCGTAGTCACCCGGCCACTGTAGGTACGAACCGCGCCAACCCCCGGGAACGACGCGGCTTGCCGTGGAGTGTCGCCGCCGGTCAGATGACTCCGAAGAGGCAGAACCCGCCGTCGGGCCCCTGCCCCAGCATGAACGTGGCGCTGTACGGCAACGGGGTTCCGGGATAGTCGGAGTTGACGTGCACGAACTGCGTGATCTCGTGCAGCGGCTCGACCTCCCGGACGCGGTAGTGCCCCGCGTTCGGGTCCGCGAAATGCCCGTGCACGAGCGACGCCGGGCTCTCGTCCGCCGACTCGCACACATACGCGGCGGCGCCGGCGAGGTCGTGGGCGTTGAGCTTGCCGAGAAGCTCGTTCATGAACTGCGGTTCAGGCAGGGTGCGGGCAGCGCCGACCGGGTGGTTCTTGTTCAGGAAGAACCCGGGCGCGACGAAGCCCGTGATCGCAACGCCGGCCGCCAGCACCACGACGACGCCGAGGGTGATCCAGAGCCAGAGGAGGCTCCGCTTCTCCGGTTTCTGTGGTGGCGGTGGGTAGCCGGGTGGCGGGTAGCCGGGTTGGGCCCAACTGTTGCTGCGGGTATGGCTGCTGTGGCCACTGCCCACCCGACTGCGGCCGGTAACTCATCGTCGTCCTCGGAAGCTCACCGAACGTAAATTACCCACATCGCGAGCGTAATTCTCGACGAGGCTGATGCCGCACCCAGCCACCGAATTTTGCCCCCTCATGGCCCCTCCGCCGCCAGACAGGCCCCCGCCGCCAGACAGGCCCCCGCCCTCCCTGGGGGGCGTGCCCTTATCCAGTCTATCGACCACCCCCGACAAAACCCGTGGTCAACCCAGTCGGAGGGCGAAGTTGTCCACAACTCGGGGTGGTGTGGACAACTTCAGTTCAGCCCTCCGTTGAGCGGCGAAACCAGGGCTACCGGGCGAGTTCTCCAGAGCCGAACAGCCGCGGATCCCGCTCATCGACCGCTGATCACCGGCGTCCGAGCGATTCCGCGAGGCAAGGCGCAACGCGCGGTTGAACTCCGGGGATCTCCCCGAGGTGCCGCCGCCGCCGAGCGGGCAGAATCGAGCGGTGCGGATCAGCTTGCTGGGCCCTCTGGAGGTCCGGACGGACGACGGCGCGCCCGTCGAGGTCGCGGGCGCGCGGCTGCGGGCGCTGCTCAGTGCGCTGGCGCTGGAGCCCGGCCGGGAGGTGTCGGCGGCCCGGCTGGTCGACGCGGTGTGGGGCGAGGACCCGCCGGCGACCGCCAACGCGTTGCAGGCGCTCGTTTCGCGGCTGCGCAAGGCCGGGGTGACGCTGGAGTCGACGTCCGCGGGGTACCGGCTGTCGGCGGGTGTGGACGCGACGCGGTTCGAGGAGCTGGTCGCGAAGGCGCGGCATGCGGACGATGCGGAGACCGTCACGCTGCTGAGGGAGGCGCTGGATCTGTGGCGGGGTCCCGGTCGAGCCGACAGCCCTTATTTCCAAGCCCCGTTCGCCCGGCTCACCGAGCTGCGGTTGGGCGCGGCGGAGGACCACGCCGAGGCAGCGCTGCGGTTGGGCGGCGGCGAGGAGCTGGTCGCGGAGCTCACCACGCTCCGGTCGGAACACCCGTTACGCGAACGCCTCGCCGCCGCCCTCATGCGCGCCCTGTGCGCCGCCGGGCGGCCCGCCGACGCGCTGACGGTCTACGAACGCCTCCGCAAAGCCCTCACGGAAGAGCTCGGCACGGACCCGTCGGCGCAGCTTTCCGCGCTGCACACGGCAATCCTGCGTGATTCCCCTGTGGACGGTCACGACGAACCGCGCAACAACCTGCGCGCCGGGCTCACGAGCTTCGTCGGCCGCGACGCCGACGTCGCCCAGGTCGCCAAGCTCGTCGCCGAATACCGCCTCACCACGCTGACCGGCCCGGGCGGCGCCGGGAAAACGCGCCTGGCCACCGAAACCGCCCGCACGCTCCTCGATCGCACACGGGGCGACGTCTGGCTCGTCGAGCTCGCCCCGATCACCGACGGCGCCGACATCGCCCAGACCGTCCTCACCACCCTCGGCCTCCGCGAACACGGCCAACTCGGCCTGACCACCAGCGGCACGCCCGTCGACCGGGCCGTCGGCGCCCTGCGCGGCCGCGAAGCGCTGCTGGTGCTCGACAACTGCGAGCACGTCATCGACGCAGCCGCCGAACTGGCCGAACGCCTCCTCGGCGAATGCCCCCGCCTGCGCATCGTCGCGACGAGCCGCGAACCGCTCGCCGTCACGGGGGAAGCGTTGTGGCCGGTGGAGCCGCTCGCCCTGCCACCGCAGGACGCGAGCGTCGCCGACGCCATGGCCTGCGCATCCGTGCGCCTGCTCGCGGACCGCGCCGCGGCGGTGCGCCCGGGCTTCGAGGTGAACGCGTCGACCGTCGACGCCGTCGCTCGTATCTGCCGCGCCCTCGACGGCATGCCCCTCGCCGTCGAATTGGCCGCCGCGCGCCTGCGCTCCCTCACCATCGCCCAACTGGCCGCCCGCCTCGACGACCGCTTCCGCCTCCTGACCGCCGGCAGCCGCACCGCGCTGCCCCGGCATCGCACCCTGCGCGCCGTCGTCGACTGGAGCTGGGAACTCCTGTCCGACGCGGAGCGCACCCTGCTGCGCCGCCTCGCCGTCTTCTCCGGCGGCGCCACCTCCGAAGCAGCTGCTGCGGTCTGCGGCACCGAGGATGCTCCTGACCTGCTCACAGCCCTTGTCGACAAGTCTCTTCTCGTTGTTTCGGACACGCCCGAACCGCGCTACACCATGCTCGAAACCATCAAAGCCTATGCACTCGAGCGCCTCAAAGAAGCCGCCGAACCCGAGCTGTTGCGACGCGCCCACGCCACCTGGTTCGCCCAGCTCGCCGAAGCCGCCGACCCCCACCTGCGCCGCGCCGAACAGCTCGAATGGCTCGCCCGCCTCACCGCCGACCACGGCAACCTCACCTCCGCCGTCCGCTCCGCCATCACGGCGGGCGACGCGGCCACGGCGATCCGCCTCGTCGTCGCCTCCGGCTGGTATTGGCTCCTGGGCGGCCACCGCGCCGAAGGCATGGAACTGATCCTCGCCGCCCTCGCCGTCCCCGGCGAGGTGGACAACGAAGACCGCGCCTCCGCCAACGCCCTCTGCGTCCTCTTCTCCACAGCCGGTTTGGCCGACGACCGCTCCGCCGAGTCCTGGATCCACACCGCCTTGGAGCTGACGGACGGCGGCCCGCGCGCCCACCCGGCCCTCCGCTTCATGATCCCGCTCGAAGAGCTGTTGTCCAGCACCCCAACCGGCACACCGCCACGTCTGGACACTTTGGACACCCTCCTGGCCGACGAAGACCCCTGGCTCCGCGCCCACGCCCGCCTCACCCGCGCCCGCCTGCAGTTCAACACCAGCCACGGCCGCGCCTCCACCGAAGCCGACCTCGAAGAATCCGTGCGCTTGTTCCGCCTCACCGGCGAACGCTGGGGCCGCTCCCTCGCGCTGAGCAGCCTCGCCGAACTCATCGCCCGCAACGGCGAACTCCAGCGAGCCCTCGGCCACTACTCCGAAGCCATCGACGTCGTCACGGAAATCGGCACGCTCGAAGACGTCCTGTACATCTGGGGCCGCCAAGCCCAACTCTTCTGGCTAGTCGGCGATCCCGCTTCTGCCGAAGCCGCCCTCGCCGCCGCCGACCGTGACGCGGCGATGGTGGTCTCTCCGGACGCACTCGCCGGACTGGCACAGGCCAAGGGCGACCTGGCCCGGTGGCGCGGAGACCCCGGTGCCGCGGTGAGGTTCTTTGATCGAGCCGAGGGCTTGGTTCAGCACCTTCCCCTGCACCCCCTGTTCCAAGCAATGATGGCTCAGTCGCGAGCATTCGTGGATGCGGACACCGGCGACCTCGCCAAGGCCGCAATCCGACGGCGCGCCGCGTTCGGCCTGACCACCAAAGCCGGCGACGCGATGTATTTGTCACAAGTGGTTGTGGGGATCGCGGACCACGCTCTTCGCATCGGCCAACCGGAAAATGCGGCACACCTACTGAAGACAGCCTACGAACTGAGCGGCGGCCCAGACCACAGCTCGCCCGACGCAGTGCGGTTGGGCCACCTGATCACCGTGGCTGACGTGAATGACGTGAATGACGTGGTACCGATGACCATCGATGAGCTGGGAGCAATGGTCACCTCGGTTCTCGAGTAACACCCAGGTTCACCCGTCGCCGCGCGAACCCGCAATAACCCTCCACCGACGGCCGACCACCACGTTCCGCCAGCCAAATCCATCTACCGGGCACACGGCGGGTCTACCCAACCCAATTTCTCCTCAACCAATCCCCCGACCTTTCCCCGGCCGGCCCCCGACGAAGGTGAAACAACACGGCTTGGGGTAGCTTGTCAAGGTACTCTTTCCCGCCTTGACAAGCTACCCCAAGCCGTAGTGACAATTGAACTTCGGGGAGCCATCTGCAGGTCATCTTTTAGTCTTTTTATCTTTCTTTGTCGGGTGGTTGAGCTGGGAGTCGTGTCTGCCGATGGGTGGCCATTGGGAGGATGGTTGGCTCGCTGATCCGGTGCGTTCCAGAAATGGCTGAGCCGCGTGACGGTCGGAATGTGACCGTTGGATAGGTGGGTCACCAAGGGGCCGCACGATCCGTCCCCCACCACGCCCAGGCGCCGAGACACTGCCACCCGCCACCTCACCTCCACCCCCTCATAGACAGCCATGGTGCGATGAACACCATGGAGATCCGAGAAATGCGCGCCTTCGTCGCCGTGGTCGAGGAGGGTGGGCTGTCGGCGGCGGCGCGGCGGTTGCACGTGAGCCAGCCGTCGGTGTCGCAGACGGTGCAGGCGCTGGAGCGGCAGCTGGGGGTGCAGTTGCTGGTGCGCAGCAGCGCGGGTGTGCAGCCCACCGAGGCCGGGATGACGTTGGCTGGTGAGGCGCGTGCGGTGCTGGCGCGGCATGACCAGGCGGTGGCGGCGGTGACGCGGCATGCGTCGGGGAGTCTGTTGCGCGTCGGGATGCCGTTGGAGTTGCCGCCGGATTTGATGTCGCGGGCGTTGGCCGATCTGGCCGCCGCGTTTCCGGACACGAGGGTGCAGGTGGCGCACGCGTCGACGACCGGGCAGTTCGGGCTGTTGCAGAAGGGCGAGCTCGAGTTGGGCCTGGTGCGCGAGCGGCCGGTGGGGCCGGAGCTCGACGCGATGCCGGTGCTGGAGGAGAAGCTCGGGGTGCTGCTGTCGAAGGAGCAGGCCGGCAAGCTCGCGGGGCCCGACGGAATCCGGCTCGACGCGCTGGCCGGGCTGGAGTGGATCGGGTTCCCGAGGGAGGGCAGCCCGGCCTGGTACGACGAGGTGACCGCGATCTTCCGTTCGCACGGTCTCGAAATCGGCCCCGATCCGACGGCCGGGCACTCGCTGATCTCCGAGCTCAAGTTCGCCGCCGTGAGCGCGGGTGGCACGTTCACGCTCGCGCCGCCGAACTGGACGCAGCCCATCCCCGAGCACCTGGCGTGGTGTCCGCTGCTCGGGTCGCCACTCGTGCGGCGGACGTGGGCGGTGTGGGCGGCGTCGTCGCACCGGCGTGACCTCGGGCATCTGGTGGCGGCACTGGACGTCTTATAGGGGTCATAAGCGAGCGGTATCGCCAGGTCGGAAGGCTGGTCGGGCCGTTTCGCTTGAACGAGGTGGCTGCGCACCACGGCGCGGCCGGACTCGGGAGAAGTGACTGAAATGACGGCAGAACTGTCGGGAACCACCGCTCTGGTCACGGGCGCGACGAGCGGCATCGGGCGCGCGACGGCGGTGGCGCTGGCGAAGCTCGGCGCCCACGTGCTGGTGAGCGGTCGCGACGCCGGCCGTGGTGAGCAGGTGGTGAAGGAGATCGTCGCCGAGGGCGGTCAGGCCGCGTTCCTGGCTTCCGACCTCGCCGACGCGGCCTCGGCGCAGGACCTCGCTTCGCGCGCCCTCGCGGTGACGGGACGAGTGGACGTGCTGGTGAACAGCGCCGGCGTGTTTCCCTTCGGCCCCACCGAGGACACGTCGGAGCAGGACTTCGACGCGGTGTACGCGCTGAACGTGAAGGCGCCGTACTTCCTCGTCGCGGCTCTCGCGCCGGCGATGGCGACGCGCGGTGCGGGGTCGATCGTGAACGTGTCCACCATGGTCGCCGAGTTCGGCGCCGCGGGTATGGGTCTCTACGGCTCCAGCAAGGCGGCGCTGGAGCTGCTGACGAAGTCGTGGTCCGCGGAATTCGGCCCGCGCGGCGTGCGCGTGAACGCCGTCAGCCCCGGCCCGACACGCACCGAAGGCACGGCCGTGATGGGCGAAAGCCTGGACCAGCTGGCGTCGCTCGCCCCCGCCGGCCGCCCCGCCGGCCCGGAGGAGATCGCGGCGGCGATCGTGTTCCTGGTGACCGGCGGCGCGAGCTTCATCCACGGCGCGGTGCTGCCGGTGGATGGCGGACGGGTTGCGGTGTAAGGAATTCTCGGATGGGTGAGCCGGCGCTTGTCGGGCGCCGGCACCCCATCGATCCGTTGTGGACAAGCCTATTGGTGCTGCAGTTCCTTCGACTTCCGCAACGAGCGCAGCGACCGCGAGTCCGCAAAGCCGGCACTGCGAGCCGCGGCCTCGAGAGTCGACCCGTCGGCCAGCAGGTGCTCGGCGTGTTCCAACCGCAGCGTTTGCTGATAGCGCAACGGAGTCATCCCCACCGCGTCGACGAAATGCCGCGTGACCGTCCGTTCGCTGCAGCCCAGTTCCCGCGCCAGGGACGAAAGCCTCAGGGGTTCCGCGTAGCGCGTCTCGATCAGGTCTTGCACGCGGTGCACCAGATCGGACAGGTGGTTGCGGTGGCGGAGCAGGCCGGTGACGGGCTGCTGGCCGTTGCGGCGCGCGTAGAAGACGAGCGACCGCGCGATGCGGCCCGCGACGCCGGGGCCGTGGGCGGTGGCGACGAGGTGCAGCGCCAGGTCGATGCCGCTGGCCATGCCGGCGGAGGAGGCGACGCGGCCGTCGACGACGTAGAGCACATCGCGGACCACGGTGGTGGCCGGGTAGCGCAGGGCGAGGCCGTCCTGAAGGTCATGGTGGGTGGTGCAGCGGCGGCCGTCGAGCAGGCCCGCCTCGGCGAGGGCGACGGTGCCCGCGCAGACGCTCGCGACGAGGCCGCCCGCGGAGTGGTGGACGCGCAGCAGGTCGAGCCCGCGCGGCATGGCCGGGGCGACGCCCGGGGTGAAACCGGCACCGCCGGGGACCACGAGGATGTCGTCGCGGCCGAGGACGGGGACGCGAGTCGAAGCGCGCACAGGCAGGCCCTCGGCGGTGGGCACGTCGGGTTCCTCGGCGAAGTAGGCCAGCTCGTAGGGCAGGCCCAGCGAGCGCGCGGCGAGGAAAACGTCGGCCGCGCCCGCGATGTCCAGCAGGTACGCCTGAGGTGCGAGCAGGAACACCACCCTCGTCATGAGCGCGACGCTACCCGCGAGCGTCTCCCGGACCGGCGGCATCGGCGCAGGTCCGGGAGACCTCGGGTAAGGGTGCTGCCCTCGTGGGCCCAGCAGTGGCGAAACCCGTCACGCCGCCAGCGAGGGCACCTGCTCGCCTTCGATCGGCGGCCCCGGCGGGGTGCCGTCGCCGAACGGACGGCCGCCCAGCTCCTCGCGGCCGTGCGGAGTCAGCCAGCCCGACAGGTCGGGTCCGGCGGGGATGACACCCGTCGGGTTGATGGAGCGGTGCACCACGTAGTAGTGCTCCTTGACCTGGTCGAAGTCGATCGTGTCGCCGAAACCGGGGGTCTGGAACAGGTCACGTGTGTAGGCCCACAGCACTGGCATCTCGGTGAGCTTCTCGCGGTTGCACTTGAAGTGGCCGTGGTACACCGCGTCGAAGCGGACGAGCGTGGTGAACAGCCGCACGTCGGCCTCGGTGATGGTGTCGCCGACTAGGTAACGCTGGTTCGCGAGGCGCTCGGAGAGCCAGTCGAGGCGGGCGAAGAGCGCGTTGTACGCCTTCTCGTACGCCTCCTGCGAACCGGCGAAACCGGCCTGGTAGACGCCGTTGTTCACGTCGCGGAACACCTTGTCGGCGACGTCGTCGATCTCGTCACGAAGGGGTTCCGGGTACAGGTCGGGCGCGCCTTCGCGGTGGTACGCGCGCCACTCCAGGGAGAAGTCGAGCGTCATCTGCTTGAAGTCGTTGGTCACGACCTGGCCGGTCGGCACGTCGACGATCGCCGGCACGGTGATGCCGCGCGGGTACTGCGGGTCGCGCTTGAAGAAGGCCTCCTGCAGGCGCTCGATGCCCAGCACGGGGTCGCGCCCGCCCGGGTCGAGGTCGAACGTCCAGCTGCGCTGGTCGTGCGTCGGCCCGCAGATGCCCATGGACAGCACGTCATCGAGGCCCAGCAGCCGGCGCACGATCGACGCGCGGTTGGCCCACGGGCACGCGCGGGCGATCACGAGGCGGTAGCGGCCGGGCTCCACGGGCCAGCCGTCGCGGCCGTCGGCGGTGATGCGGTCAGGAATGTAGTTCTGGTCGCGCTTGAACTCGCCCTTGTCGGCGGTCATGACACCACTTTCGTCGAAGGGTTGCAGGTCACTCGGGGCACGGCTGGGCGCCGTCCGGCTCCAGCGCCGCGGCCACCCGCGCGAGGATCGGGCCCGCGCCGCGGATCTCGTCGGGGGTCAGGTGGTCGAACAGGTGCGACCGTACGCGCGCGAGGTGCCCTGGGTAGGCCCCCGCGAGTTTCGACCGACCCGATTCGGTGAGCGACGCGTTGGCCGCGCGGCCGTCACTCTCGCACTTGACCTTCTCCACCAGACCGCGCTTGACCAGGCTGTCGACGACGCGGCTGATGCGGCTGAGCGAGAGCGCCGTGGCCTTGGCCAGGTCGGACAGCCGCAGCCACCCCTCCTCGGCCTCGGACAGGGACACGAGCACGGTGTAGTCGGTCATCGAGATGCCGGTCTCGTTCACGAAATGGTCTTCCAGCACGCGCGGCAACACGGTGATGATCCGCGTCAACGGCCGCCACACGGCCTCTTCTTCCCTGCTCAACGGCACTCTGTCCACCATATGGGCAGTCTACCGGAATACTTGCTCGCGCAATCAGGTTATGTGGGCTAGAGTCTTGTTGAGCCCTCAACCAAGCGGTTGGGGGAGCGAACCCCGAAGGAAGAGATCTCATGACCAGCGCGACCACCACTTACCCCCAGCTGACCGGCGAGTACACGATCGACGCCGCCCACAGCCGCATCGGCTTCGTCGCCCGCCACGCGATGGTGACGAAGGTCCGCGGCGCGTTCAACGAGTTCGACGGCAGCTTCACCGTCGACGGTGAGAACCCGGCGAACTCGAGCGCCAAGGTCACCATCCAGGCGCACAGCATCGACACCCGCAACGCCGACCGCGACGGTCACATCCGCAGCAACGACTTCCTCTCGATGGACGAGTACCCGCAGATCACCTTCGTGTCCACCGGGATCACCCAGACCGGCGACACCAGCTTCGACGTGACCGGCGACCTCACCATCAAGGGCGTTGCCAAGTCCATCACCATCCCCTTCGAGTTCGAGGGTTCGGCGAAGGACCCGTTCGGCAACGACCGCGTGGGCTTCGAGGGCTCCACCACGATCTCCCGCAAGGACTACGGCATCACCTGGAACGCCGCGCTCGAGACCGGCGGCGTGCTGGTGTCCGACAAGGTCACCCTCGAGTTCGAGGTCTCGGCGATCAAGAGCGCCTGAACCTCACCTCAGGCCCCGGGTAACCGGGTCGCGCAAGGCCGGCTCACCGACTTCGGTCGATGAGCCGGCCTGTCGGCGTTTGTGGGGTCAGTCGTCCGACAGCAGGGCTTCGCCGAGACGGCGCCAGTGCGGCATCGCCGACTTGCCCGGCGGGGTGCCGATGACCTGGATCCCGACGTGGTCCGCGCCCGCCATGAGGTGGCCTCGGAGCTTCTCCACGACGGTGTCGGCGTCGCCCCAGAAGACGAGCGCGTCGATGAGGCGGTCGGAGCCGCCGTTCGAGATTTCGGCTTCGGTGTAGCCGAGGCGGCGGAACTTGGCGACGTTGTACGTCGACGTCAGGTAGCGCGCGAGGTGGTCCCGCGCGGTGGCGCGGGCGAGAACCGGGTCGGGTTCGAAGAGGACGGCGTGCTCGACACCCAGGAAGGCGTCCGGGCCGAGGATCTCGCGTGCCTGGGCGGTGTGGTCGACGGTGACGTGGTAGGCGTGGGCGCCGGAAGCGCGGTCGCGGGCCAGTTGCAGCATCTTGGGTCCGTAGGCGGCCAGGATACGGCGAATCGGCGACGCGGGAGCGGGGTTCGGGCTCTGCACCGCGTCCATCTCGTCCAGGTACGCGGCCATGGCGGCCAGCGGTTTGACCTCGGAACGAGCGCCGCCGTAACCGAGGCCGAGGACGTGGCGGCCGGGGTAGGCGTCGGCGAGCAGGTGGGCAGCGCCTTGCGTCCAGCGGGCCTCGCGAGACCAGATCTGCGCGATGCCGTTGACGACGTGCATCCGCTGGGTCGCAGCGAGCAGGAAACCCGCGTGCGTCAGGGCTTCGCGGCCCAGCAGCTCCGGTACCCAGATCGCGCGCCAGCCCTGGTCTTCCAGCTCCTGCACCGAGTCCCGGATGAAACCAGCGGGCTGGTGTTCGAAGTCGAACGTCCAGATCCCGAACTTCCCCAGCCCGTCTACAGCATCTCCTCGAGTCACACATCGAAGTATCGCAGAATTACGATATGAAGTGCAACCAAGAAGGCGCCCAGCCAGAAACAGAGACCTACAACGTCTGCCCCAGCACCGAAACCAGCGAGGCGATCCGCTCTTCGTCGCGCCGGTAGTGCGTCCACTTCCCCACCCGTGTGGACCGCACCAGGCCCGCACGCTCCAGCTCCGCGAGGTACGCCGACACCGTCGACTGCGCCAAGCCCGCCTTCGCCTGGATGTGGCTCACGCAGACGCCGACATCGAGCACCCCGCCGTCGAGCGGGAAGTGCTGCGCGGGCTCGCGCAGCCACGCGAGCAGCTGCAGCCGCACGGGGTTGGCCAGCGCGCGCAACGCCCGGACGACCTCGGGGTCCGCGACTGTTTCCACACGGCAAGGATACCGCGCACGTTTCGCGGTATCCCGATCCGAACTAGCTCCGCCGCAGGTTCTCGATCGCCACGTCCAGCGCGGCTTCCAGGTGTGCCGACGATCCCGTGGACAGCAGCATCATCACCCCACCCTGCAGCCCGGCCAGCAGCGCCGAAGCCGCACGCGAAGGGTCGACCGACGGCCCCACCTCGCCGGCCGCCTGCAGGTGGCGGATCCCGGCCGCGAGCTCGGCGAGCCAGCGCTCCATCAGCTGCGTCGACACCGCCTGCGCGCCCGGGGTGTTGCGGCCGAGCTGCGACATCACGACGTTGAGCGGGCAGAGCTGCCCCTGCTCGGTGTAGTGCGCCACCACGGTGTCGCGCCACGACTGCCACGCGTCCCACGTGTGCAGTGCGCCGAGGTAGGGCTGCTGCGAACCGAGCACGCGCTCGGCCTCGAACTCCGCGACGGCCAGCAGCAGCCGCTCCTTGCCCTCGGGAAAGTAGTGGAACAGCTGGCTTTTGCTGGTGCCGGTGCGTGCACGGACGTCGTCGAGCGTGGTGTCGAACACGCCGCGCTCGCGGATCTCCGCGGCGGCACCCTCGACGATGCGCTGCCGGGTCGCGGCACCCTTGGCGGTGAGTGTCTGGGTCACGAGCGCACCTTTCTGGACTTGCCAGTCCATTTTAGCGCGGGCACGGTTGAACCCGCCAGTCCATTCCACGAAAGGAAGATCCACCGTGACCTCACGTTTCGAAGGCCGCACCGCGCTCGTCACCGGGTCGACGGGCGGGATCGGCGTCGCCATCGCGCGCGCGTTCGCCGCCGAGGGCGCCCACGTGCTGGTGAGCGGCCGTGACGCCGAACGCGGCGAGAAGGTGACCGCCGGCATCGCCGAAGAAGGCGGCCGCGCCACGTTCCTGCGCGCCGACCTCACCACCGGCGCGGCCGTGCGCGAGCTCGCCGAAGCCGCCGAACGGGCAGCCGGCGGCGCGCTCGACATCCTCGTCAACAACGCCGCCTTGCTGATCTTCCCGTCGCCGACCACGGATCTGGCCGAAGAACTCATCGACGCCGCGCTCGCCGTGAACATCAAGGCGCCGATGCTGCTCACCGGCCTGCTCGCGCCGGGCATGGCCGCGCGCGGCAGCGGCGCGATCGTGAACCTCGGCTCCATCAACGGTCTCGACGGCATGGCCGGCTCCGCCCTCTACAGCACCACCAAGGCCGCCGTGCACTCGCTGACCAAGTCGTGGGCCGCCGAGTACGGGCCGTCGGGCGTGCGCGTCAACACCGTCGCGCCCGGGCCCACGTTCACCGAGCGCATCGCCGGGTCCGACGAGGCCTTGGAGCGCGTGCAACCGATGCTCGCGACCATCCCGTCGCGGCGCGCGAGCACGCCGGAGGAGATCGCGAACGCCGTGCTGTTCCTGGCGGGCGACGACGCGCTGAACATCCACGGCACCACGCTCAGCGTCGACGGCGGCTATTCGGCCGTGCGGTCGGCCTGAGTCAGAAGGCCGTGCCGCCGTCCGACCAGTTCGTCTCGCCGAAGTCCTCGTCGTCCACCGCCGCACGACGAGGACGCGGCTGCGGTTTCGGAGCCGGCTCGGGCTCGGGCGCCGAGGCCACAGCGGTTTCCGCGGGCTCCCCCGCGGCTTCCGGTACTCCGTTCGGCCACACGCACGGCGAGGTCGCCCCGAGGTACAGCTTGCCGAGCTCGTTGGCCTGGATCGACATGTCGAAGCTGTCGGAAGCGTTGCGCACGAACACGTATTGGTCGGTCGGCCGCCGATCGGTGACGACGGTGAAGCCGTGCGCCCGCCACCAGGTGACGACGGCGTCGAAGTGCTCGCCGAACGCCGCCACCTGCACGCCGGTGATCTCGTACGTCACCGAGATCTCGAAGCGCCCCCGCGGGCCGTCGTCGGTCGGGTCCGTGCACTCGGACCGGTTCTGCGAGAACAAGGTGCGCGACGCCGTGCCCGGCAACGCCTCGAACGCGGCGCGCACATAGTCCTCGACGCGGTCGTGGGCTTGTTTCTCGGTCATCGTGGTTTCCATGGCCCCACCTCCGGGGGAGCAGGCGACACAGGTCAGCAGGACGGTCAGCGCGGCGATCGCGCGGCAGGCCCTCACCCCGGTTTCCCCGCGATGATGCGGCCGAAGCTGCGCAGCGAGGGGTTGTTGTCCTCCCAGTACTGGCTGTGCGCCGCACCGGAAAGCCCGCCCTCGTACCACGGGCCCTTGGTACCGGGCGCGGAGTCGAAGACCTGGCCGCCGAAGCCCGAGCCCGCCGGGTTCGGCCCCAGCGGGTCGTGGCCGGCGACACCGACGTTGGTGATCTTGATCATGTCGTGCTCGGCGACGGTGGAGTGCACGTGCTGCGCCACCTGGTCCTGCGGCACGCCGTCGAGGTGCAGCTGGTTCGCGTGGTCGACGCCGACGCCCGGGCTCGCGACGAACACGAGCTCATCCGCGTCGAGGCCACCGTCGCGCGCGGCGTGGCCGACGACCGTGGTGCCGTAGCTGTGCCCGAGCACGGTGTTGTGCGAAGGCGCTCCGTCGTGCGAGGCGCGCAGGCCTTCCTCGAACTTCGAGAGGTCGGCTTTTCCGTGGTCCGCATCGCTTTCGCCGGCCGCGTCCCACAGTTCGTCCGGCGCGTCGTAGCCGACCCACGTGATCACGGACGGCGAGGGCGAGCCCGCCATCGTCGCCGACTGCCACATCTTGTCCGAACGTCCGAGGTCGCCGCCGATCTTCGAGAGCTCGCTGCCGGTGCCGGGCACGTACGTGGCGACATCCGTTGCGGTGTCGGGGTTTCCCGCGGCGACCACGGCTTTGCCGTCGCCGCTGGTGTCGAGCTGGACCAGGTACGCCTGCGGCTTGCCGGGGCCGGTGCCGTTGAGCCGGTTGTCGATGTCGGTGAGCCCACGCAGCTTCGCCTTCGCGCCGTCGCTCGGATCGTTGCGCAGCCGGGTCATTTCCCGTTGCAGGACAAGGCGGTTGGCGGCGTCACGGTCTTTGACGGGGATACCGTCGAGGTTGCGCACGAGGTCCGGGTTGTCGCGCAGGATCGTGCCCTGCGAGGTGGTCGAGAGGCTGTCCCACCACGCGCGGTTGTCGCCGGGCGTGCCGCCCTGCGGCGGGCCGATAGTGGACAGGCCGCTCTGCGCGGCGCCGGCGTCGGCCGCTTGCGCAAGCGTTGTGGCGCCCTGGTCGGTGATCTCGCCGCGCGCTGCGCGCGTGAGGATGGCCGCGAAATCGGCGTCGACGTCGGTGGCCTGGCGCAGGATCTGCTCGATCCGGTCGGACAGCTCGACGCGGACGCGCTCGTCGGGCGCCGCTCCCGGGCCAGGCACGGTGGTGACCCAGCCGCTGTCGTCGATGGCGAACCCGTTGTGCGAAGCCAAATCGTCGGTGTCGCGGACGTCGGCGGTGATGCGTTCGACCGCCAGCTGCGTCTCGTGCGCGCCGCGCCGCACGGCCGAGGCCTCGGCGACGAGCTGTTCGAGCCGCGTGGTCAACGCGGTGCCGCGAGCCCGCGCGGCCGTCGCGGCGTCGCCGGTCCAGCCGTCGAGGCGCGTCATGCCTTCGACGTCGCCGTCGGCGGCCAGGAGCTGCTCGCAGCGTTGGTTCAGCAGATCGGCCACCGTGCCGATCGCCCCGGCGTTCCAGCTCCGCACAACGCCCCAGGTGATCACCGGCCCGCCCCGTTCACGTCGTCCGCGGCCTGCTGCTCGGCGCCGCGGTAACCGCGCGCGGCGTCGTCGAGCTGTTCGCCGTATGCGTCCGTGTCGGTCGCCCACTGCGGCACGGCCTCGTGCCAGACATCGCTCAGCTGCGCCGCCGCGGTCACGCTCGTGCCACCAGGCATTCCGGCCGGAATCCCACTGAGCGGGCCGGCCAGGTCCACCGGACGCACGGTCGCGGCCGCGCGGTGGGCGTGGCCCGCCGCTTCGCTCACCGTCGCCGGAACGACTTCGAACCCCGCACCCATGCGTACCTCGTCTTCCCCAGGTGACCAGACGACACCGTACGACGATCGACGTATGCGCGCGGTTCCGAGACGACACCGGAAATCCGGATTGTCTGTACCACCGCGTCTGACCTGGGCACTCTTGCCCTTATCGCGTCCACATATGTGAACGCCAGTCACGTGACTGAATAGTTATCAGCCGGTGTATTGCCCACGGATGGGCCGCGTGTGACTGTGTACGGCGAAGTTCGTCGGAACGCGTCCGGCGCCCAGCCAGGAAAAAACCGGCTATTCGAGACCCACCATGCTCGGCCGAACGGCGCTGGTCCCCACCGGCGAGCCGGACCGGCCGGCCAGCACCGGAAAGAGACGGCTCGGTTATGACACAAACTGCCGCGGCGCGGCGGCCCATCAACAGGACCACGTTGTACTTCTTCGGTGCCCTCGGCGGCATCCTGTTCGGTTACGACCTCGGTGTCATTTCGGGTGTGCTGCCGTTCATCGGCAAGACCTGGAACCTGACCGGGTGGGACAAGGGCGTGATCACCGCCAGCCTGTCGGTCGGCGCGATCGTCGGTGCCCTCTTCTCCTCGCGGATGAACGAGAAACTGGGCCGGCGTCGCACGATCATGGTGGCCGCGGTCATCGTCATCATCGGCACGATCGCGGCGAGCGTCTCGCCGAGCTTCGCGCTGCTGATCATCTCGCGGCTCGTGATCGGCGTCGGCATCGGATTTTCCTCGTCCACGGTGCCGACCTACCTGTCCGAGCTGGCCCCGGCCCGCCAGCGCGGCGCCATGGGCGCGCTGAACCAGATCTTCATCGTGCTCGGCATCCTGATCGCGTTCCTCGTGAGCTACGGCCTCGGCCCGTCCGGCAACTGGCGGCTGATGTTCGCCGGTGCCGTCGTGCCGGCCGTGATCCTGCTCGTGGGCCTGATCTTCCTGCCCGAGACGCCGCGGTGGCTGCTCGCCAACGGCCAGGAGGAGCAGGCGCGCTCGGTGCTCAAGAGCTCGCACGGCAACTCGGTGAACGTCGACGAGGAGATCAGCACCATCCGCGAGGTCATCCGCCTCGACACGGAGTCGGCCAAGACGCGCTTCCGCGACCTGTGGGCGCCGATGGTGCGCCCGATGCTGATCGTGGCTCTGCTGCTCGCCGTCGGCCAGCAGTTCAGCGGTGTCAACGCGGTCAACGCGTACTTCCCGACGATGCTGATCGGCCTCGGCTTCGCCACGCAGGCGGCGCTGCTGTCCGGTGTGCTGCTGGGTGTCACGAAGTTCCTGTTCACCGCGTGGGTGGTGTTCGTCGTCGACCGCTGGGGCCGCAAGCCGCTGCTGCTGATCGGCAACGTGCTCATGGTCATCACGCTCGTCGCGGCCGGGTTCATCGTGATCGAGGTGGACGACGTGACCACCAAGGGCATCCTGATGCTCGTCGCGATGGTGCTCTACCTGGTGGGCTACGAGCTCGGCTGGGGCGCGGTCGTGTGGGTCATGATGGCCGAGGTCTTCCCGCTCAAGGTCCGTGCGGCGGGCATGGGCATCAGCAGTGTGGTGCTGTGGGCCGCCACCGGCATCATCAGCGCGATCTTCCCGATCATCTCCGATCCGGGAGCGCTCGGGCTCGGCGGTTCGATGTTCCTGTTCGCGGGCATCAACGTCGTGCTGTTCGGTCTCACCAAGTGGCTGGTCCCCGAGACCAAGGGCCGCACGCTCGAGCAGATCGAGCTCGACCTGCGCGGGCGCCACAAGGCGCGCGCCAAGGCCGAAGCGGCCTGATCACCTACGCCCGGACAGCCGGGGTGCGGCATTCACGCCGCACCCCGGCTGCCGTCGTTTTCAGGTCCACGTCAGGTCCACTTCGGACAGAATTTGTCGCGCGGAGTTGGCACAGCGGTGATCACGGTGCTGTACTGCCACCAGAGCGCGAGGAGGTGGCGGCATGACCGAGCCGGACGGGACACCGGGCCGGCACCGCGTGTCCGATCCCGCCGAAGGCGCCGGCGAACCCGACGACCTGCCGCTCGTGCGGCCGTACGCGCGCACCCGCACGCCCGTGCACGTCAGCCACGACCTCGCGCTTGAGACACTGGTCTCGACCACCGAGCTGGGCCGCCGGCTGAGCCGCCTGCTGCGGGAGCCCTACGGCAGCGCGTGCGAGCTGTGCGTGTCCACGGTGTCGGTCGCCGAGCTGTCGGCGTACCTCAACCTCTCGATCGGCACTGCGCGCGAACTCGTGGAGGAACTGCTCAACGAGGAGCTGCTCTACGCCCACCCGCCGGTCGGCGCGTACGACGCCCAGGCCCGCACGCAGGCGCTCGCCCGCATGCTCGGCGGGCTCGACCGGCTGTAGCACCGCGGATATCCTCGGCGCGGTGACGTCTTCCGTGGCCCGGTTCGACCGGTGGATCAGGAACGAGTTCGTCGAGTACAACACCGCGCTGGAAGAGGCGTACTTCGCCGAGCGGCGCGAGGTCCTCGACGGCCGTCCCGAGCTGGACGAGCTCAAGCGCGCCATCGTCGCCGAGGGCCACCACCTGATCGGCCGCATCCTCGACGAGGGCGCGCTACCCGTGGTAGAGCGGGAGAAGTACCAACTTCTCGGAATGGTGGGCTACCACCTCGCTGCCTGCCGGAGGCACGAATCGGTTGCGCCGGGTGCCGAGGATCTGTCGTCCGCCTGGTCGCTGGCATCGTTGCTCGGGTCCTCGCTGGGCGTGGCGCCGCGGTTCGTTTTCGCGCACCAGGCGATGTACAACCCGGCCAGTGGCGGACAGTTCCAGACCTTCACCTCGCTCGAAGACGAGGCTGTTTTTATGACCGGCAACGGGCTGGCGGTCTTCGCTTACCAACGCGCGGCCGAGGCCGTTCGGCGGGTTGTTCCGATCGGGGTGTCGAGCCCGCTTTCGGCGTATTTGCTCGAGACGGCGCGGACGGCACTGGAAGACGTGCTGCAGTTCAACCGGACGCTGTCGAAGACGTTGGACGTGGAGCGGTTCTTCTTCAACGTGCGGCCGTATTTCAAAACCTATCGTGTGGGCAATGCCGAATACCGTGGCGCGAACGCCGGCGACTTCTCCGCGATCAACGAGCTCGACGTCCTGCTGGGACTGGCGACCACGCGGGATCCCTTCTACCAGAACGTGGTGGTGGAGAAGTATCCGTACCTGACCCCCGACGACCAGGCGCGACTGCGGGTGATCGGCGACGAGGAATCACTGCTCACGCGATTCCTGAGGGAAGCCGAGAGCTCGCCCAACCCGCAGCTGAGCCGCAACGCGGAACTGTTTCTCGCCGTGTGCCGCGCCCATGGTGCCGCGTACACCTACCACCACCACAAGCTCGTTTTGCCGTTCCTCGTCGAACCCGCGAAAACGGCGCCACCGGAACGGATTTCGGAGCTCACCGCGAGCGGTCCGCCGTTGGAGGTCGTGGTTTCCGGTCTTTCGTACTTGGCGGATCTGCGTTCGGCCCGCGACCGGCCCGGAAAACCGTCGGCTCGAAAAGACCTCGACCGGCTCCGGGAACTGGTTTCGTCCGCAACCGGTGACGGCCACCCTGCGTCACTCACCGCATCGGCCGAGTAACTCCGCGGGTCCGGCGGCGACTTTCCCACCGTTGATTCCGATCGACGAAAGGGAAGTGAAGCCTTGAGACCGAGAATGTGGGCCGGCGCCGCAACGCTGGCCGTGACGGCTCTTGCCATGAGTGCGATACCGGCCGCGGCCGTGACCGGGAACCTGCCGGGCGGAACGAGCATCGCGGTCACCGTGACCGCGCCGGCCGAGGACACCGTGATCCCCCAGGGACCCGCGACTGTCACCGGCACCGCGTCGGTGGGTACCGGCGCGGCGGTGAAGGACACCGGGCTCACCTACGTGCTCGACGTGTCCGGCAGCACCGGCTCCGGCTGCGCGAACACCACCGTGCTGGGCTGCGAGATCGCGGCGGCCAAGGCCCTCAACAACGACGCGGCGGCCCCGAACACCGTGATCGGCAGCGTCGGCGCGGCCGTGTTCGGCAGCGGCGGCGAGGCGGCCGACGTGCGTCCCGCGGCCGGCGACCAGCCCCTGACCACCCCGACCGCCGACGACAACGGCAACGGCGCCCGGGACATCAACGAGGTGCTCGACTCGGCCGTGATCGGCGGCGTCGGCAAGTTCACCGCGAAGAGCTTCCCGAGCGGCACGGACTACGTCGCCGGGATCAACGCCGCGAAGACCGTGACGAACGCGCAGACCGAGAACCGCAAGGTCGTGGTCTTCCTCTCCGACGGCATCGCGGGCGGTGACGTGCGGCCGCCGCTGAGCTCGGTGCCCGCGAGCGTCACGTACTACACGTTCGCCGTCGGCGCCGGTGCGAGCTGCGCCGGGACCTCGTACCCGGCGAGCCTGCAGGCCATCGCCGACCTCACCGGCGGCACCTGCACCGCCGTGCCCGACCCCGCGAACCTGCCCAACGTGCTCCCGGGCGTGATCGACTCGCAGCTCAGCGCCCTGACGCTGTCGGTCGACGGCGGCGGCGCGACCCCCGTGACGAACGTGAACCCCGGGCTGCCCCGCACGGGTCCGGCGTCCGTCACGTACTCCGTGGCCACCGGCGACCTCGCGCCGGGGCGCCATGAGCTGTGCGTGACCGCGCACGGCACCGACGGCGGCGGACCGGGCACCGTGGCCGACTGCACGCACGTGATCGTGAACGCGCCGCCGGTCGTCGCTCCGGGCGGTCCGTACGCGGGTCAGGAGGGCACGGCGATCTCGCTGGCCGGCACGGTCACCGATCCGGACGGGCCTACCGGCACGCGGCACTGGAGCGTCGCGCCGGGCTCGGGTGTCGACGCCGGTGCGACGTGCTCCTTCGGCGACGCGGCAGCGCTGAGCACCACCGTGACGTGTGACGACGACGGGGTGTGGACCCTCACGCTGACCGCCGACGACAGCGTGAACCCACCGGTCTCGCGCACGACGAACCTGACCGTGTCGAACGTGGCCCCGCACGTGAGCGTCACCGCGCCGGCCACGGACGCGGTGTTCAACCACGGGGCGGCGGTGGCGGTGACCGCGCCGTTCACCGACGTCGGCAAGCACGACACGCACACGTGCACCGTCGACTACGCGGACGGTTCGCCGCTCGTGACGGGTTCGGTCTCGGAGACCCCCGGCTCGGGCACGTGCACGGCTTCGCACGCGTACACGTTTTCGGGCACGTACAACGTGCTGGCGCGCGTGACCGACGACGACGGTGGTGCGGCGACCGCGATCGTGCGGATCATCGTGAACGATCCGCCGGTGGTGGTGGCCGGTGGCCCGTACGCGGGTCAGGAGGGCACGGCGGTTTCGCTGGCCGGTTCGGTGTCCGATCCGGACGGTCCGACGCTCGCCACGCACTGGAGCGCGGCTCAACAGTCCGGTGTGGACAGTGGGACTTCCTGTGTCTTCGGGGATCCCGCCGCGTTGTCCACTATGGTGACCTGTGACGACGACGGCGTGTGGACGCTGACGCTCTCGGCCGACGACAGCCTGCACCCGGCCGTGCTGAAGACGACCACGCTGACGCTGACGAACGTCGCGCCGCACGTGAGCATCTCGTCGCCGCCCGACGGGCAGCTCGTGCTGCGCAACGCCTCCATCGGCGTCACCGCGCCGTTCACCGACATCGGCCGGCACGACACGCACACCTGCACGGTCGACTTCGGTGACGGTTCGCCGGTGGCCACGGGCGCCGTTGCCGAGACGCCGGGTTCGGGCACCTGCACCGCTTCGCACGCCTTCACCGGCGTCGGCGCGCACAATGTGCTGGTCACCGTGACCGACGACGACGGTGGCGCGGCCACCGCCGTGGTCAAGATCGTGTCGTACGTGCGGGCCGAGGCGTGGTCGCTCAGCGCGAGCGGCTTGATCAACGTCGGCAAGACGCCGCTCGCCGGCTGCCCGCCGAACAGCGACCACACCACGGCTTCGCTGAACGTGCTCGGGCTGGCCTCCGTCCAGGCCCTCCACGCCGACTGCACCCTCGACGCGGCCACCGGCCGCACCGACGCGGGCGCCCTCGTCTCGGGCGCGTCGCTGCTGGGTGGCGTGATCTCGCTGAAGGACATCCAGACGTCCTGCGTCGCCGACGAGACCGGCCTGCACGGGTCTTCCCGCGTGGGCACGCTCAACGGCCAGCCGATCGGGGCCGGGCCGGTCACCATCGGCATCCCCGGCGTGGCGACCGTGCACCTCAACGAAACGGTCACCGGACCGAACGGCCAGCTCGCGCAGTACGCCGTGCGCGTGGTGACGCTGCTCGGCCAGGAGATCGTGCTGTCGGGCTGCCGGATGGGCTTCTGACGGCGAGGGTTCCGGGGGTCGATGGTGGTCCCCGGAACCCGTTCGGCTCTTGCCGATTGCCTGAACCACCCAGGTTCAGGACTTCGGCAGCGGGCTGAACGGTGCCCGGTTTGCGCGAAGACGTGCGCCCCGGAACTCATTCGAGTGCGTGTGACGAGGGAAATGGGACCGGGGATGAATTGTTATCCCGGCAGGCTGGACAGACCGCGTGGAAAATGTCTTGTCGACCCGATCGGGTGAGTAAGGAAAAAAGTCCACCGGCGCATTAGGCGAGGAGGCAGAGAACGTGAATCGGCCCGGCACCCGTCGAGAGGGCGCCGGGCCGGTTCGCGGGGAACGGTCAGCAGCTGATGAGCAGGCTGGTGACGGCGTGGCAGGAGCGCGACGCCTTGTCGTTGGCTGCGTTGGGGTCCGTCGGGGAGCTTGCCTGGCGCTGGGCCGTGGTGGTGAGCGTGCCGAGGGTCAGGAGGCCGGCGCGGGCCGTGAAGCTCGCCTTGGCCGAGGTGCCCGAGGGCAGCGACGCGATGTTGCAGTTGACCGTGCGGCCGGAAGCCGTGCAGTTGGAAGACTTCGAGTACTGCAGGCCGTTGGCCAGCGTCGCCTGGAGCTTGACGCCGGTGGCGGTGGCGGGGCCGGCGTTCTTGGCGGTGATCGTGTACGTGATCTCCGAGCTGAGGACGCCCGCGGGAGCGGCGCTCAGCGACACGGCGATGTCGGCGGAGTCGGTGGCCGGGGTGATGGTGATGGCCGGGCCGTCGAGGGTTTCGAAGGCGAAGTTGTCGCCCACGAACTGGTCCTGCAGGGTGACCGAGCCGGTCGGGGCGGTGTCCTTCACCTTGAGGGTGAAGGTGACCGTGGCGCCCTGACTCGGCGCGAGGTCGCCGACAGTCGCGCGGAGGCTGCTGCCGAGCACGCCGCAAGCGACGTTGCAGGACACCACGTCGGCGACGTCGGCGATCGGCGTCTCCTTGCCGTACAGCGCGGCCTTGGCGCCGGTGACGACGAAGTCCTGCGTGTTGTACAGCGTCTCGGTGACCGTGAAGGTCTCACCGCGCTGCAGGCTCGTGGGGCTCACGTCGATCGCGCTGCTGGGCGGGGCCGCGAGCGCCGCGCCGGGCGCCACGAACAGCATCGCGGCGGAGGCCGCCACCACCGAGAGAATGGTGATACCACGCCGACGTCTTTGCTTGTCCATGCTTTCTCACTATTTCGTCCGAGGGGTACCGCTCTGGCATTTTCGGGAAGACTCGGGAAAACGTAGCTGCCCCTCCGTCGCCCGAGGCCCTTCGTTCGTTACAGGGCCATTCAGAGCATCCGCCGCTGATCCACAGTGAGTTTTTCACCTGATGCACCCGGCGACCGGTGGAGATCAATCGGGCAGCAGCGGCACCGACATCCCGGGGTCGTGCCCCAGCAACGATCCCCGCGTGATCGCCGCGCTCCCGAACCGGTCGCGGATCCCGTCGACGGCCGAATCCACCGCGACCCCGTCCTCGATCTCGAACGGCAGCACGAGCTGCACCGACCCGTGCGGCGTCAGGTTCGAGAACGAGATCCCCAGCAGCGTGAGCCCGCGGTCGTAAACGAGCGATTGGGCCTCCACCAACAACTTCCGCGCCGCGGCCAGCAACGTCTCGGTGTGATCGGTGGCCTCGACCAGCGTTCGCGACCGCGTGGCCCGCGTGAAGTCGGCGAACCGCATGCGCAGCACCACCGTGCGCGTGAGCCGCGACGCCGACCGCAGCCGCCGCGCCAGGCGGTCCACAATGGACACCAGAAGCTCGTCCAGCTCCGCCATCGTCCGCCGCCGGCGCCCCAACGCCCGCTGCGAACCCATGGACCGCCGGCGTCGCCCGACCTGCACCGGACGCGGATCCAGACCGTGCGACAGCGCGTGGAGGTGGTGCCCGGCTCCCCGCCCGAGCATCGAAACCAGATCCACCTCCGGCAGTTGCGCCACCTGCCGCACGGTGCGGATCCCGCGTGAGCGCAGCTTTTCCGACGTCACCTTCCCCACGCCCCACAGCCGCTCCACCGGCAGCGGGTGCAGGAACTCCAGCTCCCCGTCGGGCGGCACGACCAGCAACCCGTCCGGCTTCGCCACCGCGCTGGCCACCTTCGCGAGGAACTTCGTGCGCGCCACCCCCACCGTGATCGGCAGCCCGACGCGCGCCAGCACCTCGGCCCGCAGCCGCCGCGCGATCTCCGACGGACTCCCCGCGATGCGCCGCAGCCCGCCCACGTCGAGGAACGCCTCGTCGATCGACAGCCCCTCCACGACCGGCGTGGTGTCGCGGAAGACCTCGAACACAGCCTTGCTCGCCGCGCTGTACGCCGCCATCCGCGGCGGCACCACCACCGCGTGCGGGCACAGCCGCAGAGCCTGCGCACCGCCCATGGCCGTGCGCACGCCCAACCTCTTCGCCTCGTAACTCGCCGCCAGCACCACCCCGCCCCCGACGATCACGGGCCGGCCGCGCAGGCGCGGATCGTCGCGCTGCTCGACCGACGCGTAGAACGCGTCGAGGTCGGCGTGGAGGATGGGGCCTTCAGTCGACACGAACACATGTTCGCATCGAACACCGACAAAAAGGGTCCCCTTGTCACCTGAACGGCGCAATATCAGCCGTCAGACCGCCGCATTCGCGCGAGAGCCGAGGCGACGAGGGCGACGGCCGGGTCGCCGTCCTGGGTCAGCCGCTGGAGGAGATCTTCGGCCGCCGGGAGCTCGGCGAGCGCCTGCGTCAACCGGATCCGCACGGCCGAATCCGACGGGTGGGCGGCGAGCTCGTCGGCCAGCGCGGCCTTGATCGCGCCGGCGCACGAGGCGGCCAGCGACAGCGCGCCCAGGACCTCGGCCGCCTCGACGTCGTTGGGCCCGTCCACCACCATGGCGACGAGCGTCGGCACGGCCTCGGGAAAACCGCGGCCACCCAACGCCAGAGCCGCCCGCGTGCGCACCGTCGGGTCCGAGTCCCCGAGCGCTTCACGAAGCACCGCCGTCGCGTCCTCCCCCGACAGCGAGGCGATCGCCCGGACCGCGCGCCGCCGGACTTCGACGTCGTCGGAACGCACGCCCGCCGCCAGGCTCGCCAGCCCGTCGCCACCGGCGCGCGCGAGCGCCCACCGCAGGGCACCCGCGACGTTCTGGTCGGGTTCGGCGAGCACCGCCTCCGCCAGCAGCTCCGCCGGCACCTCCTCCACCGGGGCCAGCGCGGCCTGCTGCCGGCGCGCGGCATCCGGCGAGTCGAGCCGGTGCAGCAGCTCGACCAGGCGCAGCACGTCCTGCCAGCCCGGCGGCGCCGACGCGTCGACCCGGCGCAGCCGCTCCAGCAGCTCCTGCTCGCGCTTCAGCCGGTTCTCGGTCCGCCGGATCAGCTCACCGACCAATGTGGACGGTGCAAACGCCGGATCCTCCAGCGCCCGGCCGATCTCTCGCAGCGACAATCCCAGCGACCGCAGGCTTTCCACGTGGAAGATCCGTCGGATGTCCTCGGCGGAGTACTCGCGGTAGCCACCGACGGTACGGCCGGTGGGACGCACCAGCCCGAGGGTGTCGTAGTGCCGGAGCATCCGGGCACTCACCCCCGAGCGGCGCGCCACCTCACCGATCAGCACCGGCCACCTCCGCCGCACGTTCCGGTCCGAGCGCGGCGATCCGCTTCGCCTCGTCGACGGCCGGGTCGAACGCCGCCTCCGGGTCGCGCAGCAGCCGCTCCGTCGCGCGGGCGTGCGCCCGCACCACGGGGTCGGCACTCGCCAGCGCCGTCGGCAGCATCGGCTCGATCACGTCCCCGAGCGCGACGAGCGCCCGGCTCAGGCTCAGCTTCACGTTCCGGTCCCCGTGTCCGAGCTGCGCTGCCAGCTCCTCGGCCAGCGCGGGCTTTTCCACCTCGGGCACGAGCACGACGGCCGCCCGCCACGCACTCCGCGCGACCTCGTCGTCGGGGTCGCGCAGCAGCGACCGCGTGATCTCGGGCCAGACTCTCCCGTCGCCGATCTTGGACAGCGTGTGCAGCGCCTGGCTCCGGGCCTGCGCACCGTCGGACCGCAGCTCCCCGACGAGCGTGGGCACGGTGAGCTCCGCCGGCAGCCGGGTCAACGCCCACGTGAGCATGTCGCGCACGAAGAAATCCGGCTCCACCGCGCACCGCGCCACGAGCGTCTCGAGGAGCCCAGGGTCGGCGTCCGTGCCGGCCGCAAGCGCCGCCTGCAGCCGCATCGACGAGTTACCGGCGCTGAGTGCTTCGAGCAGGTTGGGGTTCTTGTGTGGCGTGTTGATCGGGACCACCTCCTGCGACCCAGTGAAGACCTTGTCACGATGTCAAGGTCAAGTTCGGCTCGCGACTTCACCACCGGGACCGGTCCCCCCGCGCCGAGCTACCGTGCGCGCATGCCGAGGATTCGGGCCCGCCGATCCGCGATCTTCGCGGCCATCGGCCTCGCGTGCGCGCTCGGCCTCGGCGCGTGCCGACAGCCGGCGCCCGCGAACGACATCCCACCGACATTCGCTGGCTCGCGGTCGGCGACTGCATCGGCGGCGTCACCGTCAACGAGAAGATGGCCACCGGCCACCCGAGGATCGTCGACTGCGCCGGCCCCGACGCCAAGCTCCGCGTCGACGCCGAGGTCGCCCCGGGAACCCAGTGCAACGCGCTCGACTACACCTTCTCCGCCACCGACGACAAGGACGCCCCGACGGTCTTCTGTCTCACCCACGAGCTGAAGGCACCGCTACCGACCACCCCGCTGACCCTGCCGTGACCCGGCCGCTCAGCCGCGGAAGCGCAGCCCGTCCAGCAGCAGGTCGAGCAGCCGCCCGGCTTGCTCGCGTTGCGAAGGCTCGCCGGCCGCCAGGGCGATGCCGCTGAGTCCGATGAGGACGTCGTCCACGAGGACGTCGCCGCGGAGGGTGCCGGCGGCGATCAGCGGGGAGACCAGCTGCTCGATGGTCGAGTTCAGGCGGTCGCGGCTGTGGGCGTAGGGGTTGCCGCCGGAGGCGATGACGGCGCGCAGGGCGTCGGACATGCCGATCTTCGTGGTCATGTAGTCCACGAAGCGGTCCATCCACGTGCGCAACGCCTCGTAGTGCGGCAGCTCCTGCAGCAGCGCGGGGCCGGCGTCGCACAGCTGGTCCAGCTCATTTCGGTACGCGGCCTCGATCAAGGCCTCGCGCGTCGGAAAGTGGCGGTACAGCGTGCCGATGCCGACGCCGGCGTCCTTGGCGATCGCGTCGAGCGTGGCGTCGAGGCCCTTCTCGGAGAACAGCCGCACCGCGGACGCGAGCAGGAGGTCGCGGTTGCGCCGCGCGTCCGCGCGCAGTGGCTTGGTCACCTCTCACCCCTTCCGTCTCGTCAACTCAAGCATATTCGCGACCGGAGGATCCTCCGGTTAATGTCCGCGTGATCGTCACCGAGGCCGGGCACCGCACCGCCGACGCGATCACAGCGGCCACGGGCAACGCGGCGGTCGACGTCAAGCACCTCGAGCTGGCCGATCGCGATTCCGTCGCCGAGCTGGCGAGCGACTGGCAGGGCCCGCTCCACATCCTCGTGAACAACGCCGGCTGTGATGGCCGAACCGCTCAATCGCACGCCGGAAGGCTGGGAGCACCAGTTCGCCACCAACCACCTCGGCCACTTCGGCCTCGCGCTCGGCCTGCACGACGCCCTCGCCCGACCCGGCGACGCGCGCATCGTGTCCGTGAGCTCCAGTGCCCACTCGCGCTCGGGCATTGTCTTCGACGACATCCACTTCGAGCGCCGCGAGTACGACCCTTGGTCCGCCTACGGCCAGTCGACGTCCGCGAACGTGCTCTTCGCTGTCGAGGCCACGCGGCGCTGGGCCGCCGACGGGATCACCACCAACGCCCTCATGCCCGGCGGCATTCGCACCAACCTGCAGCGCCACCAGGCCAGCGACCCCGAGTTCGCCGAGTCGCCAGGACCTACGCGTGGAAGACCACCGAGCAGGGCGCGTCGACCTCGGTGCTGCTCGCGGCGTCTCCCCTGCTGGCCGGCGTCGGCGGCCGTTACTTCGAGGACAACAACGAAGCCGAGCCCCACCTCCCCCCGTCACGCGACGGCGTCGCGGCCCACGCGCTCGACCCCGAAGCCGCGACGCTGCTGTGGGAGGTCTCGCTGGAGCTGCTCGCGCGCTGACCCGACGGTCGGCCTGCGCCGCTCGGGTCGTTCGGGCCGGATCAGCGTGCGGGTGCGCGCGATCTCTGCTTAGGGTCGTTCGGTGCGGCTCGTGCTGTTCGACCTCGACAACACCCTCGTCGACCGGGCGGAGGGGTTCCGGCGCTGGGTTTGGGAGTTCTGCGCGGAACACCGCCTGACGCCCGACGACGCCGCCTGGCTCAGGTCCGCCGACCAGGACGGGCTCGCCCCGCGCGACGTCTTCTTCAAGGCCGTGCGCGACCGGTTCGCCCTGCGGGACACTGCCGCTGAGCTGCTCGAGTCGTACCGGCAGCGGCACCCGACTTTGATCCCCGCCGCGCCGGGCGTGCTGGCCGGCCTGCCGCGGCTGCGGGCGGCGGGCTGGCGGATCGGCGTCGTGACCAACGGCAACGCCGATCAGCAGCTCGCAACTCTCCTGTGTACGGGTGTCGCGGGGCTCGTGGACGGGTGGGCGATCTCCGAGCACGAAGGCGTCGGCAAGCCGGACCGGCGGTTGTTCGAGATCGCGGCGGCACGCTGCGAGGCACCGTTGCGCGACGGCTGGATGGTCGGCGACGGCGAGGAGACCGACGTCGCCGGCGGCCGGGCCGCGGGGCTGCACACCGTGTGGGTCGATCGCGGGCGCGCGTGGAGCGGGGACGAAAAGGCCCCGGACCACGTCGTCGCCGACGCGGCCGGGGCCATCGAACTGCTGCTGGAGTGAGCGCTACTTGCTTTCGGAGTCGATCTTCCAGACGCCGTTGTCGTTGACCATGTGGTAGGTGTGGCGCTCTGTCGTGTTGACCCTGCCGCCGTAGGTGATCTCGGCGCTGAGGGTGTCGGGCCCGATCTGCTTGACGTCGCTCGCGCGAGCGGTGCGACCGCTCCAGAAACTCTGGTACCTGGCGTAGTCCTGGTCGTTGGTCGTCTTGAAGTTGTCCGTCAAGAGACCAAAGCTCGTCTTCAGGTCGCCCGGGATGAGCGTGAAGTAGTGCGTCAGCGCGGCTGCCATGTCCTGCGGTGAGCTGACCGAACTGCTGCTCGGCGACGACGGCGGGGTGCTCGGCACGGACGGCTTGCTCGGCGGCGGTGTCGTCGGAGTAGTCGGTGCCGTCGGCGGGTTCGTGGTCGGCCCCGGGGAGTTCGCGGACGACGAGTTGATCACCGGCGCCGCGCCACCGGCGGTCGGGGTCGTGCCGCTGTTGCGGTTCACCAGCACGATCACCACGACGACGACCACCACGAGCACGGCGCCGAGGCCGGCGAGGACCATCGAGCGCCGTCTTCGGTCGACGGGTGCCGGGGCGGGAGTCGTCGGAGCGACGGCCGGAGCCGGAGCAGCCGGGAGCGGCGCGGGCACCGTCAGCGGAATCGGCACCGCCGCGACGGGCGTGACGCCGCCGTCGAGCTCCCTCAGCTCGGTGAGCACCTCGGCCATCGACGGCCGGTCCTCGGGCTTGAGCTCCAGCAGCTTGAGCAGCAGCGGCTCCAGCTTCCCCGCCTGCTTCGGCGGGTTGATCGAACCGCTGGACACGCGGTACAGCAATGCGATCGCGTTGTCCGCCGTGCCGAACGGCGGCGCGCCCTCCACCGCCATGTAGAGCGTGGCGCCGAGGGCGAAGACGTCGGAAGCGAACATGGCTTCTTCGCCGCGCGCGACTTCGGGCGCGAGGAACGCGGGCGTACCGGAGATTTCGCCCGTCGCCGTCAGCGTGACGTCGCCGACCGCGCGGGAGATGCCGAAGTCGGTGACCTTGACCGTGCCGTCTTCGCCGAGCAGGACGTTGCCCGGCTTCACGTCGCGGTGGACGATGCCGGCGCGATGCGCGGCGGCGAGCACGCCGGCCAGCTGCACGGCGATGGGGATGACCTCGTCGACGGTCAGCGGACCATCGTCGTGCAGCTTCGCCGAGAGGCTGCGCGAGGGCAGGTACTCCATGATCAGCCACGGCCGGTCTTCGTACTCGACCACGTTGAACACGGAGATGGCGTTGGGATGCTGCAGGCGCGCGGCGATGCGAGCCTCGCGCATCGCGCGGCTCTTCGCCTCGGCGACCTTCTCCTCGCCCTGGTTCATCGGCATGAGGAGTTCTTTCACCGCGACGACGCGGCCGAGGATCTTGTCCTCGCCGCGCCAGACCATGCCCATGGCGCCGCTGCCGATGAGCTCGACGAGCTGGTAGCGACCGGCGATCTGCCGGCTCTCCTCGGTCAACGAAAAACCCCTCAGTGCGACGTTCACGGACGGCGATCGCCAAGTTTTTCACGGCGCTCGCCCGGGTGTCCCTACGACCCACCGGTGGGTGCGGGGGTTGCTCCGCGTGGCCGACCCGGGACACTCTGATCATATGACCGCCGAGGCCCCGTCATTCCGAAACGTGTTCGGCGTGACCGAATTCCGGGCCCTGTGGCTCGCGCACGTGCTGTCGGTCGCCGGTGATCAACTGGCTCGCGTCGCGCTCACGGTTCTCGTGTTCGACCGTACCGAATCCGCGGGCTGGGCGGCGCTCACGTACGCGCTGACTTACCTGCCGGATCTGCTGGGCGGCGCGCTCGGCGGCCTGGCCGACCGGTTCCCGCGCCGCACGGTGCTCGTGGTGGCCGATGTGCTGCGAGCCGTGCTCGTGGCCGTGATGGCGATCCCCGGGCTGCCGTGGCCGGTCGCGGCGGCGTTGCTGGTGGTCGTGCAGCTGGCAGCGGGCCCGTTCCAGGCGGCGCGGCAGGCCGTGCTGCCGGACATCCTCGGGCCGGACCGGTTGCCCGTCGGCCAGGCGATGTTGTCCTCGACCTACCAGGCGGCGCTCGTGATCGGCTTCGGCGCCGGCGCGGCGGTGGTCGCGTGGCTCGGGGTGACGGGCGCGCTGGCGGTGGACGCGGTGACGTTCGCCGTGTCGGCGCTCGCATTGCGCTGCGGGCTGCGGCCGCACCCGGTCGACGTCGTCAAGCGGGGTCCCGCGGCGGCTTCCCAGTGGGCTTCGCTGGTCGCGGGCTGCCGGCTGGTCGGGCGAGACCGGCGGCTGCGGTCGTTGCTGGCGATCGCCTGCTGCAGCGGGTTCTACGTGGTGCCCGAAGGCCTGGCCGTGCCGATCGCCGCGCAGCTCGGCGGCACGGGGGTGCTGCCGTGGCTGCTCATCGCCAACCCCGTCGGGTCGCTGCTCGGCGCGGTGCTGCTGAGCCGCGTGCCGCGCGTGCGCCAGGCGCGGCTGCTGGGGCCGCTCGCGGTGGCCACCAGCCTCGTGCTGCTGCCGACGGGCTGGACCCCCGGGCTCGTCGTGATGGTGGTTTTGTGGACGTTGTCCGGAATGTTCTCCGCGCACGACTTGATCACGCAGGTGCAGTACAGCCTGGCCGCCCCGCCCGAGCAGCGTGGCCAGGTGATCGGCGTCGCGATCGCGGCGCTGCGGGCATCGCAGGGCCTCGCCATCGCGGCCGCCGGAGCACTCACCCAGGTGCTCGCGCCCACCACCGTGGTGGCCGTCGCGGCCGTCGCCGGTGCGACGGTCGCCGCCCTCGCAGCCACGGCGTGGCTGCGCGCGGCGTGGCCCCGTCGAAGTCCTCTCGACGAGGCCACGCCACCTGCTGCGTCCTGAACCTCACGGCTCACGTCCGGTGACCGGCCCACCTCCTCGTGGTTGTCGTGGCGCTCGTGGTTCGCGTGCACAGTCGGGCTCTCTCGCGGGCAGGACTCACGTCCAGTTGTTGTCACGCATGCCTTTCACCCCCTCGTCGGGTGTTCGCCGGGCTTCGGTTCAGCAGGTCCAGTTGTTGTCGCGCACCTGGCGCTCCTCTCGGCCGGTCGGGGTTCGTCGGGGTTGTCGGGCGGGGTTCAGCAGGTCCAGTTGTTGTCGCGCACGTGCTTCTCCTCTCGGGCTCGTCGGGGTCGCCTACGGGGATCAGCGGGTCCAGTTGTTGTCACGCACCGACGTCTCCTCTCCACTCGTCACGGACGTTGACCACTCGCCTCAGCGGGTCCAGTTGTTGTCACGCACCGACGTCTCCTCTCCGCTCGTTGTGTTCGTTGGTCTGACCTCAGGACCTCAGCGGGTCCAGTTGTTGTCACGCATCGCCGAAACCTCCTTCCCTGCCGGTGCTTCGCCGGGCTCGTCGGTCACCAGTTGTTGTCACGCACGGCTCTACCCCCTTTCACCTCGGCTGATCAGCGGACTTCGGCCGTCACCAGTTGTTGTCCCGCACCGCCGGACCTCCTTTCCGCGTAGCGGTTCGCCAACAGTTCGGACTCACCAGTTGTTGTCCTGCACCGTGGACACCTCCTCCCGCAGAACGCATCGAAACACCGGAACTCTCGACCTCAAGTCGAGCTCAACGGTCCAGACCACTCAGGCGGACACCGTCCAGTTGTTGTCGCGCACCGTCGTCACCTCCTCGCCGGGGCCGCGCCGACCGGCGGTTTCGCGGAGCCCGCCGGTCACCGATCGTGGTTGTCGCACGTCAGTGGCTTCAGTGGCCGGAGGCCGCGGATTCCCAGGTACGCCAAGGAATCGCGGCGGGCCACCACTACGCTCAGTGGTCACCTCCCCTCTGCGCGGGCCGGGCGCTGGGCTGTCCGGGCGAAATTCCCCGGCCAGGTCCCAGAGTCCGGACCACGGGCGGCACACGGCGCGCCCCGTCGTTTACGGTAGAAGCCAACCGGGTGAGGTGAAGAGTGCGCGGACGAGCAAACCGGTCTGCCGGATGGTTCACGGGCTGGCGCCTTTGGCGGTTGCCCTCTCATGTCCGCACTTATGTGCTCCTCGTCAACTTCCTGGCGATCCTGGCGTCGGTGAGCACCGCGTGGCTGGCGCCGGTGCACCAGCAGGACCTGATCCGCTTCGGCGTGCTGGCCGTGTGCGCGGCAGCCGCCATCGAGGCCACTCGCCACATCGAGCGCCAGCGCGAGTACAACCGCGCGCCCACGGTCGCGTACGTCGACACCAAGGCCGTGTGGAGCATCGCGGCCGTGGTGGCGCTGCCGGCAGTGCTGGCCACGGCGATGGTCGTGTTCACCTACGCGATGGCGTGGTGGCGCGTCTGGCCGCGCGAACGGCCCGTGCTCCCCCACCGCTGGATCTTCTCCGCCGCGACCGTGCTGTGCGGCACGCAGGCGGCGGTCGCCGTGCTCGCGCTGGGCATGCACCACTACCCCGGTGTGCCGGCCACGGGCTTCCTGCCCGGCCTCACCGACCTGGTCGTCGTCATCTTCGCGGCCGCCCTGCGCTGGGCCATCAACACGGCGCTGGTGATGGTCGCCATCGCGCTCTCGAGCCCGCCGCGCTCGCTGTCGGACCTGTTCTCCGGCTTCGGCGACCAACTGCTGGAAGCCGGTGCGATCGGCCTGGGCCTGGTCACCGCCGCGCTGCTCCTGCTGGCCAACCCACTGGTGCTCACCGGCGTGGTCGTGGCGCTGGTGGCGCTGCACCGCGGCCTGCTGCTCGCGCAGTTCCAGCGCGACGCGCGCACCGACGTGACCACGGGACTGGCCACCAAGCGCTGGTGGCGCACGCTGGCCGAGCAATACCTCGAGCGCGCCCGCACCGGCAACGGCACCGTCGGCGTGCTGCTGCTCGACCTCGACCACTTCAAGGCCATCAACGACACCTACGGCCACCCGACCGGCGACGTCGTGCTGCGCGAGATCGCCATCGCGCTGCGCAGCGAAGTGCGCGACCAGGACATCTGCGGCCGCTGGGGCGGCGAGGAGTTCGCGATCGTGCTGCCCAACGTGCCGACGATGGAGCAACTCGGCCAGCTCGCCGACCGCATCCGCCGGCGCATCCCGCAGGTCATCGTGCCGCTGCCCGAGCGCGACACGGTGATCAGCGACCTGACCGTGTCGATCGGCTGCGCGCTCTACCCGGCCGAGCACCTCACCGGCGTCGACGACGTGCTGGTCGCCACCGACACCGCGCTCTACCGGGCGAAGCAGGCGGGCCGCAACCGCGTGGAGCTCGCCACACACTGAAGGACGTTCCGGACAACCCCGCCTTCTCGTTCCGACTTCGCCTCCCCCGCGTGCCACGATGGACGCTGAGGGCCGCGCCGAGGCCCGCGAGGAGGTCCGAGTGCCCGACTGGGATGGCCGTGGACTGCCGCCGGTCGCGCGGGCGCGCGTCGACCGGTTCGCTTCGTCCGGCCTGCGCACCTCCCTGCTGAGCGTCCCCGGCGCGGTCGGCGCGGAAGTCGCCGGATTCACCCCCGTGGGGGAGGTCATGGGGTGCGTCGTGGAGCGCCTCGGCTGGACCTCCGGCTTCGGCATCACGCCCAACCAGCAGGCCGCCATCTACGCCGACGCGCTCCGTCAGGGCTACCGCGTCGCGCTGGACCGGCTGCGGCTGGAGGCCGAGGCGATCGGCGCCGACGGCATCCTCGGCATCACGACGTCCGTCACGCGGCTCGACGAGACCATGCAGGAGTTCGTGGCGCTCGGCACCGCGGTGCGCGCGGAGACGGGGCAACGGCCCGGGCGCGTGTTCACCACCGAGCTGCCGGGCCAGGACGTCGGCAAGCTGATGCAGGCCGGCTGGGTGCCCGCGGCCGTCGCGATCGGCATCTCGGCGCACACCACGTTCGACTACAACATGCAGTACCAGACCACGATGTGGGCCGGGAATGTCGAGGTCGACGCCCACACCCGGCTCGTCACCGAGGTGCGAGCCGACGCGCGCAGCCAGTTCCGCAAGACCGTGCAGACCACCGGCGCCGACGGGGCGATCGTCTCGCGGATGTCGCTCGACACGTGGCAGCTGGGCGAGGTGGCCGTGGCCGGGGTGGCGAGCGTGTTCGGCACCGCCATCGCCCGATTCCACGTCGGCAGCGCCGCGCCCACGTCCGCGCTCACGATCCTGCCGCTCAACCGAGTTTGAAGGAGGCCCTGTGACGACCACGGACCCCGCCGCGCAGCACATCCCCGAGGATGCGATGCGCCGGCTCGCCGAGATGCGGCCGGGGCAGGCGACGAGCCTGTTCACGTCCGACTTGAGCGTGAACGAGTTCCTGCTCGTGCGCGAGGCCGGCTTCCGCCCGCTGGGCCTGGTGCTCGGATCGAGCATCTACCACGTCGGGTTCCAGATGGGGCGTTGGAGCAAGAACCAAGAGATGGACCGCCTGTCGGCGGCGATGTACCACGCGCGCGAGCTCGCGATGACGCGCATGGAGACCGAGGCCGATCTGCTGGGCGCCGACGGGATCGTGGCCGTGCGCCTGGAGATCGAGTTCAAGGAGTTCGGCAGCGACCTGGCGGAGTTCATCGCCGTGGGCACCGCGGTGAAGGCCGACGAGCCCGGCGCGTGGCGCAACAACACCGGCAAGCCGTTCACGTCCGACCTGTCCGGCCAGGACTTCTGGACGCTCGTGCAAGCCGGCTACGCGCCGCTGGGCATGGTGATGGGCACGTGCGTCTACCACATCGCGCACCAGCGCTTCCGCCAGGCGATGAGCAACATCGGACAGAACGTGGAGATCCCGCAGTACACCGAGGCCCTCTACGACGCGCGTGAGCTCGCGATGTCACGCATGCAGGCCGAGGCCGAGCAGCTGAAGGCCGAAGGCATCGTGGGGGTGCAGTTGCTGTCACTGCCGCATCGATGGGGTGGGCACACGACGGAGTTCTTCGCCATCGGCACCGCCGTGAAGCCACTGCGCCCCGACCACCGCATCACCAAGCCGCAGCTCGTGCTGCCCCTCACCGACTGATGTCCGGGTCAGAGCTCGGCCCGGCCGGCGAGTTCCACCTCCTGGTGGCCGCCCTGCGCGCCGATCGCGCCGACGTCGAGTCCTACACACGCGTGCTGTCCGAGACTCTCGGCGACGCCCTCCCGCCGGGCATGGTCGAGATCGACCGCCGGCGCAGCTTCGCCGACCGCGTGGCCGGGCGCCTCGGGCAGCCGGTCCAGGTGCGCGTGTCGACGCCGCACCAGCTGCTCGTGCTCACGGCCGACCGGTCCGGCGGGGTCACGGGCGAGATTCGCCAGGTGGTGCGCGGGGTCGTGATCAGCCGCCGGGACACCGACGTCGAGGAGTGGGTGACGGTGCTCGCCCAGGAGCTGCAGGCGCTGGCTTCTCGGGACGCGAAGGCCCGCGAAGCGTTGTCGCGGTTCCTGGGTAGCTGACTCCGGCGTGGTTGAACCGCCGAACCTTGACCCGCCTGGTTTGCCCGATTAGAACTCGGGGATGGACTGGACACTCGAGGTCGTCATCGTTCCCGTGTCCGATGTGGACCGCGCGAAGGCGTTTTACGCCGAGCAGTGCGGCTTCCACGTCGACCACGACACCGTGGTGGGGCCCAGTGCGCGCGTCGTGCAGCTGACCCCGCAGGGCTCCGGGTGCTCGATCGTCGTCGGCGAGGGCGTGGTTCCCCCGATGCCGCCCGGGTCACTCAAGGGCCTGCAGCTCGTGGTCGCCGACCTGCCGCGCGCCCGCGAGACGCTGCTCGCGGGCGGCGTCGACGTCAGCGAGATCCAGCTCCTCGGGCCCGACCCTGCCACCGGCCGGCCCGAGGACCTCGACAACATCGGCTTCTTCCACTTCTCCGACCCGGATGGCAACGCCTGGGCCGTGCAGCAGATCTCGGCGCGAGGCAAGGGTTAGTCAGTGTTAGTCGACGAGTGCGCCGCAGCTGATGTTGGTCGTCGCGGCGGTCATGGTGCGAGCGCGATCGGAGGCGACGAACGCGGCGACCGCGCCCACGTCGGCGAGCGTCGCGGGGCGGCCGAGCATCGTGCTCTTCGCGATTCCTTCCGTGACCGCCTCGGTGTGCGCGAAATCCGCCGGGAGCGATTCGGGAATGCCGCCGGACCGCAGGGTTACGGTGCGGACGCCGTAGCCGCCCAGCTCCGCGGCGAGTTGCCGGCGCATCGCCTCGAGCGCGGCGAACGCCACCTGCAGACCGCCGACCGGGTGCGTGCGCACCGGGTCCCCGTCGCCGCCGAAGACGAGCACGACGCCGCCGCGTGCGCGCTTCATGTGCCGCCCGGCCGCGCGCATGGTGAGGAACGTCGTGCGCACGGCCGTGACCACGGGCTGTTCGTAGTCGGCCAGGGACATCTCCAGGAACGGGGTGCCCTGCACGTCGCCGTGGGTGATGGCGTTGACCGAGATGTCGAGGCTGCCGCCGGCGGCGACCACGGCGTCGGCGTGCCTGTCGACGGCCTGCTCGTCGAGGGCGTCGAACTCCTCGACATCGGCGCGCCCGCCCGCCGCCCGGATCTCGTCGGCGACCTTCTCGAGCTTCGCGCGCGTACGGCCGGCCAGGAAGACGCGCGCGCCTTCTTCAGCGAACGCGCGCGCGATGGCGCCGCCGATCGCTCCGCCAGCGCCGTAGACCACTGCGTTCTTTCCTTCGAGCAGCATGGGCTCTCCGTTCGTCGGGTTTGCGCTTCCACCCGTGCGTCGAACGAGGTGCTCAGGAATCGACAGGATCCGCGGCGACGAGCACGATCCGGCGCCCGTGCAGCTCACCACGTTCCATTCGCCCGTGCGCGTCGGCTGCTTCGGCGAGCGGCACCCGCTCCACCGCCCGCGGACGCAGGCCACCGGCGGCGAAGCGCTCGTTCAGCGCCGCCGCCGCGTCGGCCAGTTCCGCGGCCGTCGCCCGGGAGATGACGAACCCGACCACGGACTGGTCGTTCAGGTACAGCGCCCCGGCAGGCAGCACCGGCCGGCTGCGCGGCCCCGCGAGCAGCACGATCCGGCCGCGGAAAGCCAGGTGCGCCACGGCCGTTACGAGGTCGTTCGTGCCGGAGGTGTCCACGTAGAGGTCGATGCCGTCCGGCAGGTCGGTCTTGCGGTAGTCCAGCGCCACATCGGCGCCGCGAGACACGCAGTGGTCCAGATCCGCCGCCGACGCCGTGGCCACCACGCGCGCACCCGCCGCCGCGGCGAGCTCGATCAACGCGGTCCCGACGTTGCCGCCACCACCGACGACCAGCACGGTCTGCCCGGCGCGCAGCCCACCGTGTGTGAACAACGCCAGGTACGCCGTGGCCGCGGGGTGCACCACGGCGACGGCGTCGAACGGATCGACGCCGGCGGGCAGGCGGTACAACCGATCCGCCGCCACGGCCACGCGTTGGGCCGCCGCACCCTGTCGTCCGCCATGCCCGAGGCTGTTGCCCCACACCGTTTCCCCGGCCGCGAAGCCGTTCGCCGAGCCCACGACGTGGCCGACGAAATCCCGGCTCAGCACGAGCGGCCACGGTCCCGGCACCGGCCACATCCCGTTGCGCACGAACGTGTCCACAGGGTTCACGGTGCTCGCGACGACCTCGACGAGCACCTCACCGAGCGCCGGCACGGGATCGGGGAGCTCGCCGAAGCGGATTTCCTCGACCGGGCCGGGCCTCTCGACGAACGCAGCCTTCACTCAGGCGAAGCTACCAGCGGTGAGGATCGCGTGGCCGTGTCGTTCTTTGGCTTCGAGGTAGTGAACTCTCCGATCGAGGGGTTGGTGGCCATTGCTGTCACTGCATGGCGCAGCGCTTACGGCCGGACCGCACCCATCGGGTTCGGGATCGGGAGGCCACCCGCGTCGACGACCGCACGGCTGAGCGGTACGGCCAGCTCCAGCACGCGGTCCACCGCGTCGGGACCGAGCGCGTCGAGCGGGTCCGCGGCCAGGCGGTCGGTCATCACCTCGACGTCGTGGCGGACGGCGGCGCCGCTCGCCGTGAGCCGGCCTGCGGGGTCGAGCAGGCCACGGGAAAGCAGGCGGGCCGTCGAGTCGTCCCATTCCTCGTCGGTCCAGCCTCGGGCGCGCTGGACGATCTCGCGCGTCGTGGCGCCGGCGGCGATGTGGGTGAGGCTCGCGTCGAGGCCGGACAGCCCGGCGGAGACGCCGGCGAGCACGTGGCCGTCGCCGCGATGTTCCCGCAGGGCGCAGGTGGCGAGCCAGAGGCGGGCGAGCGGGCGGTCGGGACGCATCGCCGACGCCCACGCGGCGGCGAGCGGACGGCCGTCGAAGCGGCAGCCGGCGACGGCGCGTTCGAGCAGCCCGGTGAGTTCATCCACCGCCGAGTCCGGTGGCAGCAGCCGCGTCAAAGCGGCTTCCACGGCGAGAATCCGGCTCTGCAGCACGTCTTCCGGCTTCGCGAATGTCCACGCGTCGGGCAGGGCGCGCGCGACCATCCCGGGCGCGAAGCCGTAGAACATCGACGTGACCGGCCCCGGGCCGATCGGGCCCAGCGGCGCCGCGCGGCCCGCGAAGTACCCCATCCACCAGCCGCGCAGGCCCACTTCCTTCGCCGCGGCGGCGGGCTCGGAAGCGAAGTAGACCACGGCGTGCAGCGGCTCCAGCGCGACCCAGAGCCGCCTGGCCAGGCTCGAATTCGGCTCCATGACGGTCAGCGTACGCACGAAGAAGGCCCCTTCACCGCGTGGTGAAGGGGCCTCCGGGAAAACGATCAGGCGAGCTCGAGCCCGTAGGACTGCAGCTCGAGGGTGAGCGGGTAGAAGTAGCTTGTCACGGTGTCGCCGCCGGACAGCGTGCCGAGGCCCTTCGATCCGTCGTACGCCGGGCCGCCCGAGTCACCGTGGTCGGTGTGCGCGGTGGTGCCGAACTCGTGGTTGAGCACGCCCACGTCGAAGTTCACGGACTCGTCGACCGAGGTGACCTCGCCGCTGCCGCCACCGGTGGTCTGGCCCTGCTTCTGGATCTGCTCGCCGACGGTCGGCGTGCCGGCGCTGCTGATGGTCTGGCCGGTGTTGATGGCGCCGTCACCCGAGCCGTTCGGGCGGGTCAGGAGACCGGAGTCCGCACCCGGGCAGTCGCTCTCCACCACGCGGGCGCCGGAGACGTCGCCGCCCGACCAGGTGCCGCCCTCGTTGGTGCAGTGGCCGGCCGTGAGCATCATCGGCTCGCCGCCACGGGTGACGTTGAAGCCGAGGGAGCAGGTGAACTGGCCGTTGTTGATCGAGTCGCCGTCGGCGATGTAGGTCGACAGCTTGCCGGCGCGGTGCTCGATGCGGGCGGAGTCGCCCAGCTTCGCGGCGGCCGCGGTGACCTTGGCGACGGTGGCCGGCGAGGCCGCGTCGTAGATCTTCACGACGACCTGGTTGTTCTTGGTGTCGATGCCCCACGCGGTCTGCGGCACGTTCTTCACGGCGTCGAGGGAGTTCTTGGCGTTGGTCAGCGCGGCGAAGCTGTTCTTCACCAGCTTCGTGGCGAAGCCGGCGGCTTCGGCCTTCTGCTGGGCGGCCGCGTCGGTGACGTTGACGATGGCCTTGCCGTTGTCGAGGTAGATGCCACCGCCCGACAGGCCGAGGCTGTCGACGACCTGCGTCGCCTGGGTGATGGCCTGGGCCTGCATCTGCGCGAAGGCGAGCGGGCTGGCCGAAGCGGCGTTCACGCAAAGGCCGGCGGTGAGCGCCGCCGCCGAGAACACGGTGAAACCGGCGACGAACGTTTTCCGGGAAGTCATCGAATCTTCCTCCAGTTGAGCTGGACGGATCCTGCGCGAACGGCTCGCGCGACCATGGTGGGACTCCCCACACTTTTGTTGCCAGGCAACCAACGCACCACCGACGAAGGTTGGTTAATAACCAATTCATCCGGACAAATCGGACCGTCGCGCCCGTTCGGCTCAGGCCACTACGCCGAACAGCCGTGCGACCGCACCGTTCACCGGGATGAGTTACCCGCCGGGCGCCACAGGGCAATCGCGGGGCGGGCTTCCGGTTAAGGTCGGCGCGTGCCCGACACCGAGCTGAGCCACGCGTTCACCGTGGCCGCACCGCCCGCGGACGTCGTCGCCCACCTCGCGGAGCCTTCGAACTACGTCGGCTTGTCACCGCTGGTGGTGGAGGTGCGCGACGTCGCGCGGGAAGAGGGCTTGACGCGGTACACCGCGGTGGAGCGGTTCCGCTTCTTCGGCTTTCTGCGCCACGACAACCCGATCGTCGTCATGCTCCGCACCACCGGCACGGTGGCGGTCCACGGCGACGTGGTGTCGCCCGGCGGCGTGCGGATGGGTTACCGGTTCGACCTCGAGCCCGACGGCGGCGGCACACACGTGACCGACACGCTGCGGCTGCACACACCGCCGGGCCTGCTTCGCTTCGCCGCTTCACGGGCCCGCGCGGTGCAACTTGCCCGCGCGGGCATCCTCGCCGAGCGGCTCGGCTGAGTCCACAAAGGACTTACTTCGCGGCGGAAGTGCCTTCCGGCCACTGGACGTGCTCTTCGTAGCCGGTGTGCTTGCGCAGGAACGCCGCGATGAACGGGCAAACCGGCACGATCACCCCACCGTTGGCCACGACGTCGTCGAGCGCGTACGTGGCCAGCGTGGTGCCGAGGCCGCGACCGCCGAAGGCCTTGTCGATCTCGGTGTGGGTGAACACCGTCTGGTTGTCGCGCAGCAGGTACTGCGTGAAGCCGGCCAGCTTGTCGTCCGCGTACACCTCGTAGCGGTGCTTCTCGTCGTTGCGGACCACGCGGGTCTCGTCGCTCATTCGTCGCTCCTCGAAGTCTGGGCATTCAGATCAACGCCGGACAGCCTGCCGTACTTCCCCGGCGTGCGTTGATCTTCACCGAAGAATGACGCGGCGGCCCGGGAAACGACTCAGGCGTGATCCGGGCTGGGCCGCCCGGGCGACACGGTGCGAGCGATCGGGTGGAACGCCCGCGCGGACCTTACGGGGCGCCCGGCGCGTTTGGTTGATTCTCTGGGTCGGTGACCACCACTGGGAAGGCCAGGACCGCGCTGTGCAGCCGTTCGCTCTGCCCGAGTTCTACATGCCCTACCCGGCCCGGCTGAACCCGCACCTCGACGGTGCGCGGGAGCACAGCAAGGCGTGGGCGTACACGATGGACATGATCGACGTCCCCCAGCACGGCACCGTGATCTGGGACGAACACGACTTCGACTCCCACGACTACGCGCTGCTGTGCGCCTACACCCACCCGGACGCCGGCGCGACGGAGCTCGACCTCATCACCGACTGGTACGTCTGGGTCTTCTACTTCGACGACCACTTCCTGGAGCTGTTCAAGCGCACCGGCGACATCGACAGCGCCCGCGCCTACCTCGACCGGATCGCCCTGTTCATGCCGGTCACGGGCGACATCACGGCGACTGCGGAGAACCCCGTCGAGCGCGGACTCGAGGACCTGTGGAATTGCACCGTCCCGCATCGTTCCGAGGGCTGGCGCCGCCGCTTCGTGGAGAGCACGCGCAACCTGCTGGACGAGTCCTTGTGGGAACTCGCCAACATCAACGAGGGCCGCGTCTCCAACCCGATCGAGTACATCGAAATGCGCCGCAAGGTCGGCGGCGCACCCTGGTCCGCGAACCTCATCGAGCACTCGGTCCACGCCGAGGTCCCCGACGCCATCGCCGCCTCCCGCCCCATGGAGGTCCTGCGCGACTGCTTCGCCGACGCCGTCCACCTCCGCAACGACTTGTTCTCCTACCAGCGCGAGGTCGAAGACGAGGGCGAGCTTTCGAACGGCGTCCTCGTCTTCGAGAAGTTCCTCGGCTGCACCACCCAGGAAGCCGCCGACGCCGTCAACGACCTCCTCACGTCCCGGTTGCACCAGTTCGAACACACCGCCCTCACCGAAGTCCCGGCCCTGTTCGACGAACACGCCGTGGACCTGTCCGGCCGCGCCGAGACCTTCGCCTACGTCAAGGGCCTCCAGGACTGGCAGTCCGGCGGCCACGAATGGCACCTGCGCTCCAGCCGCTACATGAACGAAGGCGCGCTCGACTCCCGTGGCGGCCCCGAGCTGCTGGGCGGCCCCACCGGCCTGGGCACCTCGGCTGCCCGCATCTTCTCTTCCTTGGTGAGCACCGCTCCCCAGCGTTTGCGGTCCTTCTCCCACCAGTCGCACGAGGTCGTGGGCCCGATCGTCCGGCCCGAGATCTACATGCCTTTCGAGCTCCGCCTGAGCCCGCACCTGGCTGCCGCCCGCGACCACCTGGCCGAGTGGTGCACCGAGACGGGCTTCCTCGACGGCGTGGTCTGGGACGAGCACAAGATGCGGGCCATGGACCTCCCCCTGTGCTCGGCCGGCATCCACCCGGACGCTTCCCCCGAGCAACTGGACCTGACCAGCGCCTGGCTGGCCTGGGGCACTTACGGGGACGACTACTACCCCGTGGTCTTCGGCGCTTCCCACAACCTGGGTGCGGCGAAGGTGGCTACGGAGCGCTTCAAGCTCTTCATGCCACTCGAGGACGAGCCCATGCCCACTCCGGAGGGCTCACTGGAGACCGGCCTCGCCGACCTGTGGCTTCGGACAGCCGGCCCGATCAGCCTGGATTCGCGCCGCGCCTTCCGTAAGGCCGTCGTCGACATGTGCGAAAGCTGGCTCTGGGAACTGGCGAACCAGGCCGAAAACCGAATCCCTGATCCAATCGACTATGTCGAGATGCGGCGCAAGACTTTCGGCTCGGACCTCACGATGAGCCTGTCCCGGATTTCCCACGGGCGGTTGATACCGCCGGAGATCTACCGGACTCGAACCATCCAGGCCATCGAACACTCGGCCATGGATTATGCCTGCCTGCTCAACGACGTGTTCTCGTACAAGAAGGAAATCCAGTACGAAGGCGAACTTCACAACTCGGTACTGGTCGTCCGCAATTTCCTCGACGTGGACGAGCAGACAGCTTTCGAGATTGTGAACGACCTGATGACCGCCCGAATGAAAGAATTCGAACACGCCGTCGACGTGGGATTGCCAGGCCTGTTCTCGGACTTCTCCCTCGACGAGGACGTCCGAGCCGCACTGACGGCTTACGCGGACGAGCTGAAGGACTGGATGGCGGGAATCCTCAACTGGCACGAAGGCTGCGCCAGGTACACCGAAGAGGAAATCCGCCGCCGCCCTGACGTTCCGGAGGATGCTCTTGCCGCACCGGCCTTCTCAGCAGGCCCAACAGGGCTGGGAACGGGCTCACTGAGGATCTCCTCCATCCTCCCCGCCGCCAGGTAACCCACCCCCAGGACAGCCACCTAACACCCAACCACCCACCGTCTGCCACCCAAACCCATCTGCCCAACAGACGGCGGGTCTACCCAACCCAACTTCTCCTTAACCAATCCCCCGACCTTTCCCCGGCCGGTCCCCCAACGAAGGTGAAACAACACGGCTCGGGGTAGCTTGTCAAGGTACTCTTTCCCGCCTTGACAAGCTACCCCGAGCCGTAGTGACAATTGAACTTCGGGGAGCCATCTGCAGGTCATCTTTAATCTTTTCATCGTTAAAAACAAAGCCAAAAGATCAAGAGAAGATGTACATTGCTAGCCCCGCTGCACTCAATGGTTCTACGGGACTTGCTTTGTGTCAAGGCGGGAAAGAGTACCTTGACACAAAGCAAGTCCCGTAGAAGAAAGTGCTTCGCCGGGGGCCGGCCGGGGAAAGGTTAGCCGGAGAGACCGACGGCTTTGTCGGGTGGTTGAGTTGGGAGTCGTGTCTGCCGATCGGTGACCATTGAGAAGATGATTGGCCGCCTCGCCGGTGCGTCCGGGAGGTGGTTCAGCTGCGTGACGGCGGGTAAGTGACCTTGGGCAAATGGTTGGCCGCCTGTGCCGGTGCGTCCGGTAGGTGGCCAAGCTGCGTGACGGTGGATCGGTGGCCATTCGGAAGACGGTTGTCCAGCCGCGCCCGGCGGCTCCGTAGGTAGCCGAGCCGTCCGACGGCGTCCACCACGCCACCCACGCACCCACGCACCAACAGCCCCCAAGATCGACCCGAAAAGGGTGCAACCCACCACTCCTCCGGGCGTTTTCGCCCTCATCAGGTGATACTCGAAGCGTGAGAGGCTTGAACCTGCACTTCCTCGGCCACGCGACGACGCGAGTGGAGCTCGGTGGGCGGGTGGTGCTGACGGACCCGGTGCTCACGAAGCGTGTGGGGCCGTTGACAAGGGTGGTGCCGCTGCCGGATTCGTCGGCTTGGGCTGGGGTGGACACCGTCCTCATCTCGCACCTCCACGGTGACCACCTGCACCTTCCCTCACTCCGTCTGCTCAGCAAGGCGCGAATCGTCGTCCCCCGCGGCGCCGGCGTGTGGCTGAGGAAGCGCGGGGTCCACAACGTCGAAGAGATCGCCCCTGGGGAAACCATCCAGGACGGCGAGCTCCGGATCACCGCGACAGAAGCCATCCACTCCGGCCACCGCTGGGGGCCGCGGCTCACCCACGGGCCGCAGAGCCCCGCCCTCGGCCACCTCCTCGAAGCGGACGGCACCAGGGTCTATTCGGCCGGAGACACCGACCTCTTCGAAGGCATGAAGCAACTCGGCCCGGTCGACGTCGCTCTGCTGCCCGTCTGGGGTTGGGGCCCGAACCTCGGCCCCGGGCACCTCACCCCGGAACGCGCCGCCGTGGCCGCGGGGTTGCTGAAAGCCGCGGCGGTCGTCCCGGTCCATTGGGGGACGCTGGCGGTCCCCGGAATCCACCTGACGAAGCAGATGAAGAAGCTCCTCGAAGAGCCGCCGGAAACCTTCGCCGAGCACGTGGTCGAAGCGGGCCTGCCGACGGACGTCCTGATCACCCGGCCCGGCGCCGAAGTGACGTTGCCCGCCCCTGAGGAACGGGCGTGAACTGGTCGGACCCGTCGGCGATCGGCTACCCGGCGCTGTTCGGCGGGGTTCTGCTGGGGTCGGTGATCCCGATCGTGCCGACGGGAGCATTGGTGGGTGCGGCGGCGGCCGTCGCGACGACGACGGATCACCTGTCGCTGCCCCTGGTCATCCTGCTGGCGATCGCCGGCGCGTATCTCGGGGACGTGCTGACGTTCGCCGTGCCCAGGTTCGGGAGCGAACCGCTGCTGCGGTGGGTGGAGAAGCGCCAGCAAGCCGAACGGCTGGCCAAGGGGCGGGAGCAGTTCGCGCGCCGCGGCTGGCAGCTCGTCGTGATCGGAAGGCTCGTGCCGGCCGGGCGCATCCCGGTGCTGCTGGCCGCCGGCACGCTGGGGTACCCGTGGCGCAAGCTGCTGCCGGCGGGGCTCGTGGCCTGCGTGTTGTGGGCCGTTGCCTATTCTCTGCTCGGCATCGTGAGCGGCGGCATCTTCGATTCGCCGTTGATCGCCACGCTGCTGGCCACCGTGCTCGTGCTGCTGGTGACCGTGTTGTTGACGGTGATCAGCAGGCTGCGCGCGCGGGCGGCCGAACGGACTGGAGGACATCAGTGACGACACCCGCTCCGTCGAAGGGGCGCCTGCTGGGCGGCGGCCGGGTCGTCGCCCGCGTGGTGCTGGTGTGGGCCGCGGTGACGGGCGCGTTGCGGCTGCTCGACATGTGGCTCGACGGGTTCACCATGCAGTCGTGGTGGCAGCCCACCGTGTGCGCGCTGATCCTCGGGCTGCTCACGTCCGTGGTGTGGCCGTGGGTGGTGCGGGTCGCGTGGCCGATCGCGTACTTCACGCTCGGCGTGGGCACCTACCTGCTGCTGGGCGCGGCGACGTTGGCGATCCTGCAGGCCGTGCCGGGCGTCGAGCTGTCCGGGTTCGGGACGGCGGTGATCATCACGGTGGTGATGTCGGCCGTCGGCGCGCTGATCTCGAGCGCGCTCGCCGTGGACGAGGACGAGATCTTCTTCCGCCGGGCCGCACGCCGCCGGCGCAAGCACGCGCCCGGTGAGGACCTCGCCGAGGAGCCGCCCGGCGTCGTCTTCCTGCAGATCGACGGGCTGGGCTACGACACCGTGCGCCGTGCGGTGCGCGACGGGGACATGCCGACGTTCGCCGCGTGGCTGTCGGAAGGCTCGCATTCGCTCACGCGCTGGCACACCGACTGGAGCTCGCAGACCGGCGCCAGCGTGTGCGGCATCCTGCACGGCTCCAACCACGACATCCTCGGGTTCCGCTGGTACGAGAAGGACCGCGACCACGTGATGGCGTGCGCGCACCCGAGCGACGCGGCCGAGATCGAGCGGCGCCACACCAACGGCCGCGGCCTGCTCGCGGGCGACGGCGCCAGCCACGGCAACCTGTTCTCCGGCGACGCCGAGCACGTGAGCCTCACCATGAGCTCCATCCCGGTCCTCGTGCCGCGCACGGTCCGCGGCCCGCGGCACGACTCCGTCGGCGCCGGCTACCGCGCGTACTTCGCGAACCCGGTCAACGTCTTGCGGACGTTCGGCGTGGCCCTCATCGACGTCTTCCGTGAGCTGTCCGCGGCCGCCAAGCAGCGCCGCGCCGGCGTGGTGCCGCGAATCCCGCGCGGCGGCTTCTACCCGCTCGCGCGCCCGGGCACCACGGTGATCGCGCGGGATGTGGTCGTCTCCGCGATCATCGGCGACATGCTGGCGGGCCGGCCCGTGGTGTACGCGGACTTCCTCGGCTACGACGAGGTCGCGCACCACTCGGGCATCGAGCGCTTCGACACGCTGGAGGTGCTGCGCTCGATCGACCAGCAGTTCGCGCGGCTGCTGCGCACGAGCCGCATCGCGCCGCGGCGCTACCACATCGTGGGGCTGTCGGACCACGGCCAGACCCAGGGCCAGGCGTTCGTCGACCGCTTCGGCGAAACCATGGAAGCCGTGGTCGGACGCCTGTGCGGTGGCGCGCCCGTGGCCGAGCACGGCAAGCGCCGGCAGGCCGAGAGCTGGCAGGTCAACGCGGCGCTCGCCGAGGCGACCACCACCGGCGGCCTGATCGCGCGCCGGCTGCGCTCGCGCGTCGAGGACGCCGAGTGCGCCGAGAACCGGCCGCGCACCACGAGCGGCTCGCCCGGCGAGGTCACGCGCGTGGCGCCCGGCGTGGTGTGCGTGGTGTCCGGGCACCTGGCGATGGTGTCGTTCACCGAGCACGAGGGCCGCGTGAACCTGGAGACGATCGAGCGCGAGTACCCGGACCTGCTGCCGACGCTGGTCGACCACGACGGCGTCGGGTTCATGCTGGTTCACAGCTCGGAGTTCGGCCCCGTCGTCCTCGGCCGCGACGGCTTGAAGCGCCTCGCGACGGGCGTCGTGATCGGCGAGGACCCGCTGGCGGACTACGGCCCGTACGCCGACGAGCTGGTCAAGCGCGTCGACACGTTCCCGCACTGCGCGGACATCATGATCAACAGCCGCTACGACCCGGAGTCGGACCAGTCGTCGCCGTTCGAACGGCACGTCGGGTCCCACGGCGCCCTCGGCGGCCCGCAGCAGCGCGGTTTCATCCTGCACCCGCGCTCGTTCCCCGCGCCCGGCGAACCGGTCGGGGCAGAGGCGGTGCACCACGTGTTCCGCGACTGGCTGACGTTCCTGGGGCATGGTGTGCCCGCTTCGTCTGCTTCGGTTGCCGTTTCGGAGGTGGCTTCATGATCGTGTACGGCGCGAGCTGGTGCCCGGACGTCAAACGCAGCCGCGCGCTGCTCGACACCCGCGGCGTGGCGTACGACTACGTGGACGTCGAGGCGGACCCCGCCGCCGAGGCGCTGGTGCGCTCCCTCCAGGACGGCGCGCGCCGCATCCCGACCATCGTCTTCACCGACGGCACCCACCTGGTGGAACCGTCGGACGACGAACTCGCGGCACGCCTGTGATTCTCCTGGACCTGCCACTGGGCACCCGCGTCGTGGTCCGCTACCGCGTCGAGGGCGGCTTCACGGACGCCCTCGGTGAGCTGCGGGACCGCGATTCTTCTTCCTGCACAGTGGAAACGAAGCGCGGCCTCGTGGTGGTGCCGCTGTCCGAGGTGGTCGCGGCGAAGCCGGTGCCGCCCGCTCCGGAGCGCCGCCGTCCGAAATCGAGTGGCCCGCCACCCGGCGACCTGTGACGATCGGCGCCCTTCTACGACCTGGTAGCCGAAGCCGCGTCGGTTGCCGTGGCGGGCTGGGACTTCTCCTGGCTCGACGGCCGTGCCACCGAGCGGCGCCCGTCCTGGGGCTACCAACGCCTTATCGGCACCCGGCTCGCCCACGCCCAGTCCGCTTTGGACATCCCGGCGGCGGCGAAGTCCTCGCTGAAATTCCTGCGCTGCCGCCGCGCACCGTCGCCACGGAGTCGTGGCCCCCGAACGTGGCCAAAGCGGCTTCCTTATTGCACCCCCGCATCGCCACCACCACGCGGCTCCTGATCGAAGCCCGAACGCCGTGAATCAGCTCTCCCGAGCGATAGCCGCCTCGATACCGTCCAGGAGGAGGTCCAGGCCCGACTCGAGGCTGAGCCGGGCCTCACGCTCGAGGTAAGGCTCGTCCGACGCGGCCGGAGGCTGCCCCGAGCCCAATCGGCCCACCAACGGATACCGCGAAACCAAATCCGGCACCAGCTCCCCCAGCACCGCCGCCCGCGAGGACCACCAGTCCTCTTCGGACAGTCCCGTCTCGCGGGAGGCCTGGCGTGATTCGGCGGCGATCTGCACCGAACCGCGGACCGTGTTCAGCAAGGCGCCCACGATCCACCGCACCCGCGCGGCTGGCAGACCGGTCGCGAAGAGGACCCGCAGCACCAGCTGCTGCATCCGGAACTCCCCCGGCCCCAGCACCGGCCAGGCGTAGGACACCTGCAGCACCCACGGGTGCCGCAGGTGGAAGTCCCAGAGCTCGCGCGCCAGAGCGACCACCGCGGGGCGCCAGCCGCCGGACAGGTCGTGGTCGTCGCGCAGCTCGGTCAGCGTCTGGTCGTACATGAGGTCGATGAGCTCGGTCTTGCCCGGCACGTACGTGTACAGCGCCATCGCCGTCCGGCCCAGGCGCTCGCCCACCGCCCGCATGGACAGCGCGCCCATTCCCGAGGCGTCGGCGATTTCCACGGCCGCCGCGACGATGGCGTCCACGCTCAGCGCGGGCTTGGGCCCCGGCCCGCCGCCGCGGGGCGCGACGTCCTTGCGCCACAGGAGCTCCATCGAGCGGCGGGCGTCCCCTTGCCCGGCGAAGACGACCACGAGGAACCCCCTGCGACGGCGACTCCTTACAGCATAAAGCCCGGGTCAGAAGCCGAGCGCGGTGACCGTCAGCACGTACTTGCCCTGCAGCAGTTCACCGCGCATTTCCGGCGTGATGGCGCGCGACGTGTCGGTGTAGGTGCCCGGAGACGCGGTCTGCACGGCGTACACGAAGTTGCTCACGCTCGGGTCCACGACAAGGCTGATCGTCGGCGTCAAAGTGGGCGAGAAGCGGTTCACGGCGCGCACGTAGGTGAAGACCGAGTGCACGACGGTGTCAGCCGCGGCCGAGTCGGTGGCGCAGCCCGTGGCCGGCGCGGCGGGCAGGTCGGCGGTGGCGTCGTTGAACGCCGTGGCCACCGGGTTCGCCGTGGCGTTCGGGTTGGAGCCCATCTCGGCGACGATGGCCTCGACGCGGGAGTCCAGCGTGGCCGCGACGTCACCGACCGCGGCGCACCGCAGCGGCGACGGCGGGATCGGCGCGATGGACGCCGCGGCGGGCACGGCGCCCGCCGCGAGCAGGGCCGGCGCGGCGATCAGCACGGACACGAGACGGCGGAGCGACACGGCGGGTTTCCCTTCCCCGGCAACCAGGACGAGTCACCCTAGCCAGCACCGCGCCGACCACGACATTCCCCGGTCGGGCGTCACACCACCGTGTGGCGCCCGACCGGTTCCACAATGGACAACTACCCCGCCAGCTCGATCGCCAACGCGGGACAGATCTGCGCCGCCTCGCGGACCTGGTCGTGCAGCTGTTCGGGCGGGTTCTCGTCCAGCAGTACGACGATGCCGTCGTCCTCGCGCTGGTCGAACACCTCCGGCGCCGCGAGCACGCACTGGCCCGCCCCGACGCACCGATCCTGGTCGATGACCACCTTCATCTCAACAGTCCTTTCGCGGGAGGTTCACCAGGTCACGGGCAGCGAGTGCACGCCGTAGACCAGCATGTCGTTCTTGAAGTCCAGCTCCGCCAACGGCGCCGCCAGCTTCAGCGTCGGGATCCGCCGGTAGAGCGTGCTGTAGACCACCTGCAGCTCGACGCGCGCGAGCGGCTGCCCGAGACACTGGTGCACGCCGTAGCCGAAAGCCACGTGGTGGCGGGCCTTGCGCGTCACGTCGAGCTTGTCCGGGTCGGGGAACGCCTCGGCGTCGCGGTTGGCGGCGTCGGAAGCGGCGATGAGGCCCTCGCCCTTGCGGATCTGCCGGCCCGCGACCTCCATGTCCTCCAACGCGACGCGCCGACGTCCCGTGTGGACGATCGTGAGGTAGCGCAGCAGCTCCTCCACAGCGTTGGCGATCAGCGGCGGGTCGCCTTCGCAGACGAGGTCGAGCTGCTCCGGGTGCTCCAGCAGCGCCACGGTGCCGAGCGCGATCATGTTGGCCGTGGTCTCGTGGCCGGCCACGAGCAGGAGCTGGCCCATGGCCGCGACGTCGTCCGCCGTCATCGCGCCGGTGGCCACCTGCTCGGTCGCGAGACGGCTCAGCACGTCGTCGCCCGGGTCCGTCAGCTTCTGCTCCACCAGCCGGCTCAGGTAGGCCAGCAGTTCCTCGACCGCGTCCAGCGACTGCTGCGGCGTGGCCTCCTGCGAGATCAGCACCTTGCTGAGGCGGTGGAACAGCGCGCGGTCCCCGTACGGCACGCCGAGCAGCTCGCAGATCACCAGCGACGGCAGGGGAAGCGCGAAGGCCTGCACGAGGTCCGCGGGCTTCGGGCCGGCCAGCATGTCGTCGATCAGCTCGTCGACGATCTTCTGGATGCGCGGGCGCAGGCGCTCCATCTTCTTGACCACGAAGTCGGCGGTCAGCATCCGACGCTGGGAAGCATGCTCGGGGTCGTCCATGCTGATGAACGCCTTGGCGCGCTTGCGCCGGGCCGCGACGCCCGGCGACTGCGGCGGGTACCCCGGCAGGTCGGTGTCGGCGCTGACGCGCGAGTCACGGAGCAGCGCGCGGACGTCTTCGTAGCGCGTGAACAGCCAGGGCTCGCTGCCGTCCCAGATCCGCACGCGGGACACCGGCTCGTCGTGCAGCCGCCGCTCGAGCTCGGGTGGCGGGTCGAACGGGCAGCGCCCGCGCGACATCGGGTACTCGGGCTCACGGGCGTCGGACACGCCTTGCGACGAGGACGAGAGGACCTCCGTCATCGACAATCCCTCCTACGGAGAGTTACCAAACGAATGTTCGGATACTTACTGAACACATGTTAGGCAATCTGGTGGAGAGTTGGCCACCTTCGCGGACAAGATCACCGGGACGGCCGAGAGCGGTCGGGTGGAAACGGGAGAAAACGCCCGTGGCTCAGGCGAAAACGAGCGAAACGAGCTCGTCGACGAACGGCAGGACGGAGTCGGCGCCGCCCCGCACGGGCGAGTTGTGGAACAGCGCGACGCGGCCATGGGCTCCGACGAACGCGATCACGCCGGCCCGCTCGGCGGGCACTCTGAGCGAGAATCCCGCCGCGTCGCACCGCGCGAAGCCGGTCGTGAGCAGTTCGATGAGGTCGGGCAACGGTCCCTTCGGGTACGCGTCGGGCGTCGCGCGCGTGGCGCCGTTGGCCATCATCAGCCGGTGGTGGCCCGGGTTGTCCATGGCGAAGCGGCAGTACGCGTGGATCAGCGCACGCACGCGGCCGACGACGTCCGCCGGGTCCTCGCTCGCCTCGGCCGCCTCCATCGCGGCGCGCAGCCGCGCGAACTCGTGGTCGAGTAAGCCCGCGACGAGGGCGGAGCGGTCCGTGAAGTGCTGGTAGATGCTCGCCGGCGCGATGCCGACCGCGCGGGCGACGCCGCGGATCGTCAGGCCGTCCTCACCGCCGAGCTCGGACAGCAGCCGGCTGGCCGCGTCGAGGATCTCCCCGCGCAGCCGGTCGCCCTCGCCCCACCTGTTCCGGGTGCGCCCGGCGCTGACCTCGACTTCTTCCGGCACGTGCCCATTCTTACCGCTTGACCTGCCCGAGCGTCGGATGGGCCGCCTCGTTTCGTCGTTGACCCGTCATCTGCGGTTCACCCCGACAGGTGGGACAGATCGATATTTTTTTCCCGGTGGACGAGCAGGAGTGGCTGGACGACTTCCAGCGGCGCGTGGACGACATGCGCGCGAAAAGCGTGGCGTTGCAAGAGAAACTCACCGAGGCCGAAGGCAAGGCCCGCTCGTCGGACGGACTGATCACGGTCACCGTCACCCCCAACGGCGCGCTGAAGAACCTGCACATCGACGACCGGGCGCTGCGTTCGTCCGGCGGGGCCCAGCTCACCGCCACCATCATGGAGACCTACAGCAAGGCCCAGCGACAGGTGTCGCGCGAGGTCGCCGACGCGCTCGAGCCACTGGCCGGCGGCACCGAGATGATGGACGTGGTCCGGTCCTTCCTGCCCGAACCGGAGCCCGAGGAAGACGAGCCGCAGAACGCGCCGCGCCAGCCCGGTGAACCCGAGGCCGAGGACCGCACCCCGCCGCCGCCCGCGCCGCCGCGGATGCCGCCCGCCGGTGGCCTGCCGCCCGCACAGCCGGGAATGCCGCCGCAGCTGCCTCAGGTTCCGCCCCTGCCGCCGCGGATGCCGCCCGCTCCCCCCGTTCCGCCGGCTCCGCAGCCGGGGCCGCCCGCGCCGCCGCAGCCGCGGCCGGACCAGCAGCCGAGGCCGCAGTCGGGCCCGCACCGCCGCCGCATGGACGGCGACGACGACGAGATGCAGCCGTGGTGACGAGGGAGATGCGCTGATGGACGGGTACACCGTCGAACCCGACGTGCTGACGACGTACGCGAGTGGTCTGGACGACCGCGGCGGCAAGGTGACGGCCGCGGCCAACCGCATCCAAGAGGTCAACGGCGGCGACATCAACGCGTTCGGCGTGGTCGTCGGCCAGGTGCTGGGGATCCCGACGCGCATCGCGCTCGGTGTGCTGCACGACCAGGTCAACGGCGCCGCGAAGGCGATGACGGACCAGGCCAACAACACGCGCACTGCCGCGGACCAGTACCGCACCACGGAAACCAACCACGCGCAGACGATCACGACAGCGGGGACCCCGACGTGACCACGACGTTCGACCCGAACGCCAAGCCCGACTTCGGTGCCGGGGTGGTGATCACCGACTCCAACAAGTTCTCCGGCGCGGGTTTCCTCGACTCGTACTCGTTCCTCATCAAGAGCTGCGAGGACATGAAGACCGCCGACGACTCCGACAAGGCGGCCCTGGGCGTCTCGATCGGGCTCGGCGTGGTGGCTTCGGCCGTGGACACGGTGAAGTTCGCGCTCAACCCGCTGGGCAGCCTGATCTCGGCCGGGCTCGGCTGGCTGATCGAGCACGTGAGCTTCCTGCGCGAGCCGCTCGACATGCTGATGGGCGACCCGGACCAGATCCAGCTGCTGAGCCAGGAAGTGCACACGATCGCCGAGACCATCCGGCAGATCGGCGAGGACCAGAAGTCCTCTTTGGACGGTGACATCAAGGAGTGGCAGGGCAACGCCGGCGACACGTTCCGGCAGCGCATGCAGGAGCTCGCCGCCGACCTGGACAGCAAGGCCCACGGCACCGACATCGTGGCGTACCTGATCCAGACGAACATGGCCATCATCGCGGCCGTGCGAGGTCTGTTCCGCGACCTCATCACCACGGTGCTGGGCGACATGATCTCCACGATGCTGATCGCTTTGGCCGCGGCCATCCCGACGTTCGGCGCGTCCATCGTCGCGGGCGTCGGCTGGTGCGTCACCCAGGCGACGCTCACCGCCACCTCGCTCGGCGCGAAGCTCGCCGCGGTCGTCGCGCAGGCCACCCGCTCGGCCGCGCGCATCGGCAACATCGTCAAGGGCCTCAAAACCCGCCCGGGCGCGAGCGGCGCCGCCGGCAGCGGGGCCCACGCTGGCGACGACATCCCGCTGGGCCCGGTCCCCGGCCGCGGCGGCTCGGGCGGCGGCGCCGGTGGTGGCGCTGGGTCTTCCGGTGCGCACAGTGGTGATGATGCGGCTACTCCGCCGCCGGTGCCGCCGAAGGACGATGTGCCTCCGCCTACGGGTGGTTCGGGTTCGGGTTCGGGTTCTGGATCGGGCTCGGGCTCGGGTGGCGGCAGCGGTTCGGGTTCTGGGTCGGGCTCGGGCTCGGGTAGCGGCAGCGGTTCGGGTTCGGGCTCGGGTAGTGGTTCTGGCAGCGGCTCGGGCAGCGGCTCCCACCCCGGCGACGACGCCGCCACGCCTCCCCCGACCCATAGCGGCGACGACGCTGCGACCCCAGCCCCGGCCTCGCACGCCGGTGACGACGTCCCCACTCCGGTTCCGCCGAAGGACGACGTGCCCCCGCCCGCCGGCGGCAGTGGTTCCGGCAGTGGATCCGGCTCGGGCAGCGGCTCCGGCAGCGGCACCCACGCCGGCGACGACGCCGCCACGCCTCCCCCGGCTTCCCACGCCGGCGACGACGTCCCACCTCCGGTCCCACCGAAGGACGACGTCCCGCCGCCGGCAACCCACGCCGACGACGCGGCCACTCCGCCACCCGCCGGCCACGCGGGCGACGACGTCCCACCGCCCGTCCCGCCCAAGGACGACGTCCCGCCACCGGCAACCCATTCGGGCGACGACGCCGCAGCACCTCCGCCGGCTTCGCACGCCGGTGACGACGTCCCGCCGCCGGTGCCGCCCAAGGACGACGTGCCCCCGCCCGGCACCCACTCCGGCGACGACGCCGCGACACCTCCGCCGAGCAGCCCCGCGGGCGACGACGCGCCGCCGCCCGTCCCGCCCAAGGACGACGTGCCCCCGCCCGGCACCCACTCCGGCGACGACGCAGCCTCGGACAGCAGCCACGGCGGAACCCAAGGCAGCCACCATGGCGACGACGGGACGCCGCCTGGCAGCAGCCACCACGGTGACGACGGCACCCCGCCCGCCAGTCACCACGGCGACGACGCCGCCGCGCCCCCGGCCAACCAGCCGCCGAAGACCCCGTGGACGAAGGCGCACGAGGACTGGCTGAAGCAGCACCAGCCGGACGCCTTCGCCAAGTACAAGTACCTCGAGAACCAGCTGAAGGCGAACCACCCGCAAGCCTTCTCGATCCTCAAGCAATGGGTCGCCGACTCCGACAGCGCCAAGGAAATGTGGGCGTGGCCGGTCAAGGGCGGCCAGGAGATCATGAAGCAGATGCTCGACATCCAGAAAACAGCCGAAACCGGCTGGGCCAACGCCAACGCCAACGCCAACACCGGCGGCGGCGACGAGCCCCCAGCAGACGGCGGCCACTAGCCCGCCACAAAGACACCGCGCCCCTGCCAGCCCACAAGGCCGCCGGGGGCGCGGTGCTTTGCCCGCACACCAACGAAAACCGGGCTCCCGCGAGCCATCTGTCCCGGGCTGCCCGGCGGTTCGCCTAAAGGGTCACTCGCCCTCGACAGACCACCGAGCCGCCAAGAAGCGCCCCCGCCCGCCACGAACCGCCATTGGAGCGACCAACCGGAGAAACCGCCACCGACGCGACCGACTGGGCCACACCAGCGGCCCACCGAAAACGCGGCAACGGACCGGCTTCGGCGAGGCCACCGGCAGACAACCAGCGAACCGAAACAACCGAGCCGGCTCGGAGCGCCCCGCCTCACTCCTCCGCAGACCACAAGGCAGCCAAGAAGCGCCCCGGCTGCCGGAGACCGCCGCCTGGGCAACCGGCCAGGAACCCACCAGCGAGCCACCAAAAACCCGGCCCCGGACCAGCGCGGACAGTCGACGGCAAGACGAACCCCCAGGCCCGACAGGGAAGCCGGCTGCTTGCCATCCTTGGCCGAGCCACCCGAAATCCGGCCGCAGCCGCAAACACCCGTCCCGACAGGGCCATCGCCCGGTTCCCGCGCAAGCCGGCAAAAGCCACCGAAAACCCGCCCTGAACCAGCAGCGGATGCCCGCCGAAACGAGCCGTAAGTCAGGAAACCAGCTGCGGGTACTGCCCCGCGATGTCGCCCGACAGGCTCGCGCGCACGGCGCGGCTGACGTCGTCCGCGACGATCTCGAAGTCGCCCTTTTCGAGGCCGTCCAGGGCCAACGCGGCGATCGACGCCGGGTCGGACTTGGGGCCTGTGATGTCCGAGGCCATGTCCGTGTCCATATAGCCGACGTGCAGGGCCGTCACCAGCGTGCCCTGGTCGCGCAGGGCCAGGCGCAGGCCGTTGGTCAGCTGCAGGCCCGCCGCTTTGCCCGCGGAGTACGCGTTGACTTGGGGTGCGGTGAACCACGACAGCACCGAGAGGATGTTGAGGATCGCGCCGCCGCCGTTGCGGGCCAGCGTGGGAGCGAAGGCGCGCGCCGTTTCCAGTGGGCCGAAGTAGTGCGTCTCCATCTCCAGCCGGACGTCTTCCAGCGAACCGGAAAGGAACGACGCCCCCGTGGAGACGCCGGCGTTGTTGATCAGCAGCGTCACATCGCCGGCCGCTTCGGCGGCCGCGCGGATCGAAGCCGGGTCTGTGACGTCGACCGCAATCGGCACGACACCCGGCAGGTCGACCGATTCCGGACGGCGCACCGCGGCGTAGACCTTCGCCGCCCCGCGCTCCAGCAGAGCGGCGGCCAACTCCCGGCCCAGCCCGCGGTTCGCGCCCGTCACCAGCGCGACAGAACCCTTGATCTCCATCAAAAACACTCCCATCACATCTGACTTGTCACCTGCAAGCTAGCCATCGCCGACACTACGGGCTAAACTTGCTTCAGGCAAGCCAGCGCGGGAGGAAACATGGGCCGACGTTCAAGCTGGGAAGGCACGTCCTGCCCCATCGCTCGCGGCGCCGACGTGCTCGGCGAGCCGTGGACGCTGGTGATCCTTCGCGACGCCCACGCGGGCACCACGCGCTTCGACGAGTTCCGCAGCCGCCTCGGCATCGCGGACAATGTGCTGTCCGCACGGCTCGCGCGAATGGTCGAGACCGGCCTGATGACCCGCGTCCCCTACCGCGACGGCGGCCGCACCCGCGACGAGTACCGCCTCACCCAGGCCGGCGCCGACACGCTGCCGGTGATCCACGCGCTGGGCGCCTGGGGTGACACCTACACCCATTCGCCCACGCCCAGCGAGCCGATGCTGCTGATCCACACCCCGTGCGGTGAGCCCACACGCCCCGGCGAGAAGTGCGACCACTGCGGCGGCGACCTCAACCGCACGGAACTGCGCCGGCTCGAGAAGGACTCACACGAGCAGGTACCGCTGGCCGAACCGATCGCCTGAGTCAACCCGTAGATGGTGTTGGTAAATCACCATTTTCCGGACAGTACGAAAGTCGGGTCACAAGCAGGGCTGAATTGCCTAAATTCGGCGCAGCGCGCGCAAATCAGGCAAAACTCCCCTCACCCACCCGAGGAGCTTTCCGATGTCGAGGAAGTTCTTGCTGTCCGGCGCGATCGCGCTGGCCGTCGCCGCCGCCCCGCTTGTCACGGGCACGGCCACCGCCGCCACGGCCGCCACCGACCAGGCCGCGGCCGTCACCACGGTGTACTACAGCACCTCCGGCGCGCCGACGTTCCGCGCGGCGATCAACGCCGGCGCGGCCAACTGGAACCGCTCGGTCACCAACGTCAAGCTGGTCGAACGCTCCTCCGGCGCCTCGCTGCGCTACACCGAGGGCAACGACCCGCGCGGCTCCTACGCCCAGAGCGACGGCCACGGCACCGGCACCGTCTTCATCGACTACACCCAAGCCCGCGAGTACGACAACACCCGCATCGCCGCCCACGAGACCGGCCACGTGCTCGGCCTGCCCGACCACTACTCCGGCCCGTGCTCCGAGCTGATGTCCGGCGGCGGCCCCGGCCCGTCCTGCACCAACGCCAACCCCAACGCGCAGGAACGCTCCCGCGTGAACTCCCTGTGGGCCAACGGTTTCCGCACGCTGGGCGCCGGCGGACCGCAGGAGCGCATCTACGAGACGCTGCCCGTCCTCACCCACTGACCCGAACCTGTGAAGGGCTCCCCCGACCGTTGAGGGGAGCCCTTCACATGCGGGACAACAGCCGGTCGCGCGCCACTTCCAGGTGCGCGGCCATCGCCTTGCGCGCCGCCGCCGCGCTGCCCGACACGAGCGCCTCGACGATGTCGCGGTGCTCCGAGATCGTCTGCTCGCCGAACGGCTGGTTGTAGTTGAGCCGGAAGAAGTGCAGGTGGCAGTGCGTGCGGGCGAACGCCTGCTCCACCGCCGCGTTGCCCGCGATGCGCAGCACCAGCTCGTGCAAGCGCGCGTCGTGCGCGGTCAACGCCTTGTAGTCGCTGTACGCGTCGTGCGCGGGCGCGGCGGGGCACGTCGCCAGCTCCGCGCGCAACGCCGCCGAATGACCGTCCGACATCGCCTTCGCGGCCAGCCCGGCGCTCGGCGGCTCCAGCAGCATCCGCAGCGAGTACATGTCGTCGACCTCGCGCCTGCTCAGCAGCTCGGTCACGCGGTAGCCGCGCAACGGCAGGCGGCTCACCAGCTCCTCGGATTCCAAGCGCGCCAGCGCTTCCCGCACCGGCGTGCCCGAGACCCCCAGTTCCCGCGCGATCTCGTCGATGTTCACGCGGGCGCCGGGCGCGATGCCGTCGTTCATGATGAGGGCGCGAAGCTGCTCGTAGACGCCGTCGGCGAGCACCTGCCGGGCCGGCAGCGCGACGAGCCTGCGCTCCGCGCCCGGCTTCATGATTGGTCCACAGTGGACAGGTCGACCAGCAGCGCCTGCGCCGGGTCGAGCACCGGCATCGGCAGGCCCGCCGCCGCGAGCACGGCACCCGGAAGTTCCAGCGGCCCGTCGACAGCCCGCGTGAACCACTCCGGCGCCGCCACCTCGCGCAACGAAGGCAGCCCGGCTTCGGTCCGCACGCGGACGCGATACAACCGCGACGGGTCCAGCCCTGGCAGCCGCACGCGTCCGGGCTGTCCCGCCGGGCCCGTCGCCAAGCGGGCCCAGCAGAACAGCGCACGGGTCTGCGAAACCACGCCGTGCAGGTACGCGTCGGCGTCCGGCAGGTCGGCCCGGACCACGCGCCCGCCGTGCAGCAGCGGCCGGAACTCCTTGTACAGCTGCGCCCACGCCGTGAACGCCGCCAGCTCCTCCGGCGTGCTGCGCGTGAGGTCGGCCTCGATCCCCGCGTGGCCGAACAACGCCGTGACCAGCCGGAACGACAGGTCCGTCATGCGCGCGGTGGTGTGGCTGCGCTCGGCGCCGACGTGCGAGCCGATCACCTCCGGCGGGATCAGCTGCGCGGTCCAGCGCTGGATCGCCTGCCGTTCGAGCGGGTCGATGCAGTCCGACGCCCACACGCGGTCGGTGCGGCCCAGGATCCCCAGGTCGACGCGGCCGCCGCCGCTCGCGCAGCTCTCGATCTCCAACGTCGGATGGCGGAGACGCAGCTCGTCGAGCAGCCGGTACAGCGCGAGCGTCTGAGCGCGCGAGCCGGCGCGGCCCGTGACTCGGTCGTACGCCTCGTGCAGCTCGCGGTTGTGGTCCCACTTGAGGTAGTCGACGCCGTACTCGCCCACCAGTGCGTCGAGCGAGTCCAATAAGTACTGGTAGGCCTCGGGGTGCGCGATGTTCAGGGAGTACTGGTTGCGCGAGGACGCGCCCAGGTCAGCAGGCCCGAGAAGCCACGAAGGGTGCTCCCGGGCCGTGTCGGAGTCGAGGTTCACCATCTCCGGCTCGACCCACAGCCCGAACTCCATCCCCAGCGCGTGCACGCGTTCCACCAGCGGCGTGAGGCCCTGCGGCCACACGGCGCGATCGACGGTCCAGTCGCCGAGGCCCGCGGTGTCGTCGCGCCGGCCGCGGAACCAGCCGTCGTCGAGCACGAGCCGCTCCACGCCGACCTTCGCGGCCAGCTCCGTGAGCTCCAGCAGGCGGTCGAGATCGTGCTCGAAGTACACGGCTTCCCACGTGTTCAACGTCAGCGGCCGCGGTTTGCCCGTGTGCGTGGCCCGTGCGCGGTGATACGCGTGGAACCGCGTGGCAAGCCCGTCGAGACCTTCGTCCGACCAGGCGAAACACACCACGGGGGCCACGTACGACTCCCCCGCCGCGAGCCGGACCTCACCGGGCCGCAGCAGCTCTCCGCCGCCGAGCACGCTCGCGTGCACGCCGGCGCCTTCGGGCAGCTGCTCGGCGAACCACTTCTGGTCGCCGCTCCACGCCACGTGCATACCCCAGACTTCCCCTGAGGCGAAGGAAAACCCGGGCTCGCCGACCGTCAACAGGTACGGCGAGTCCGCGCCCGGCTTGCCGCGGCGCACCTCGCGCACGTGGCCCCCGTACGCCAGCGGCAGCCGTTGCGGGCTGCGTTCCCGGCACCATTTGCCCGTGAAGTCGAGCACCTCCGCGGCCCGCCGGGGCAGCGGCAGCACGGCCACCACCCCGGCGAGGTCGTACGGTTCGGCGCCCGCGTCCGCGTGGCGGGTCACCTTGGTCGCGACCTCCAGTACCCCCGAAGGGGTCAGCCGGTAGATCAGCTCCACGTCCAGCCCGGACGACGCGTCGGTGAGCTCCAGCGTCAACGCACCGTCGTCCTGGGAGAAGCCCCGCAGCACCGGCCGCGGCACCGCGCCGCGGCCGGCGGTGTGGCCCGACACCGCGGGGGTGCCGGACCACGTTTCCGCTTCCGTGGGCCACACGGAAAACGCCCGCGGCACGTCGGGCGCGTTGTTGAGCACCGCGCCGCCGGCGGTCAGCCGCAGCGCCGTGGTGTCGACTTCGGACAGCTCGCCGAGGTCGGCGCCCCAGTGCAGCACGCGCGGCACCGGCCGGCCGAGTTCCACTGCGAAACTCGTACCGGCGGCCCGCAGGCCGACCACCGTAGGGCTGGACATGTCCTCACTCCTGACTCCCGGGCGTTCCTACTTCTTGGCGAGCAGCGAAACGCTCTGCTTCTCCATGTCGGGGAACACGTCGTCGTTGCGGTTGTGCGAGTAGAACGACTCGAGCAGCGGCTCCTCCGCGGCCTGCACGGCGGCGCCGTTGGCGTAGACCTCGGCCGGGTAGAGCGAGCCGTTCTTCAGCATCGCGGTGAACACCGACAGGTCCACACCCTGCGGCTTCATGGCCGCGGTGGTCGCGTCCATCGAGGCCGGGATCGACGGGAAGAACGTGCCCGTCTTCGACGCCGCGGTCTGGCAGTCCTGCGAACCCATGTAGGAGACCCACTTCCAGGTCAGGTCGGGGTTCTTCGTGCCGGCCCAGATCGTGTTCCCGTTGGAGTTCGACGTCAGCGCGCGGGTCTTGCCGTCGGGCCCGGTGGGCGGCGCCGCGATCCCGATCTTCACACTGGGCAGCTTCGCGAAGCTCGGCGCGGACCAGGAACCCGAGAGCTCCATGGCGACCTTGCCAGAGCCGATGAGGTCGGCGTCGCTGACGGTGGACTGGCCGCCTCCGGTGGTGAACGTGCCGATCTTCGGCGCGAGGCCGCGGTCGGTGAGCGTGCGGATGTAGTTCACGGTCTTGACGAACCGCGGGTCGCTGTAATTGAACTTCGTCGGCCATTCCGGCTTGTCACCGAGGCGCCAGCCCAGCGTCGAGGCGAACGCGCTGAAGGTCACCTGGCCGATGAAGTCCTTCGCCGCGAGCTGGCCCATGCCGTAGGTGGCGACGTTGTTCTTGTCGAAGCCCGGCTGGTCACCGCGCACGCCCTTCTTGTCGACAGTCAGGTGCGCCACCATCTTGTCGAACGTGCCGCCGTCGTCGGGGTTCCAGCTGAGGTTCTGCACGTCGGCGGCGGTGTAGCCGGCCTTGGTGAGCGAATCGGTGTTGTAGTAGAGACCGGCCGACGCCCAGTCGAGCGGCAGGCCGTACTGCTTGCCGTCGGTGAACTTCCACGAGTTGACGCCCACGGAGAACTTCTTGAGGTCGAAGTTGTCCTTCTTGATGTAGTCGTCGAGCGGCAGCAGCTGGTGCTGGCTCGCGTAGGCCTGCAGGTACTGCACGCTGTCCTGGAACGCGTCGGGCGCGGTGCCCGCGACGAACCCGGCGGTGAGCTTGGTGAAGTAGTCGGCCACGGTGTACTGGGAGATCTTCACCGTGGTGCCGGGGTTGGCCTTCTGGAAGGCGTCGGCGCACACCTGGTAGGCGGCGGCCTGGTGGTCGTCCCAGGTCCACCAGTTCACGGTGTTGCCGCCGGCGTCGGCCGAGCCACCGCCGCAGCCGGCCAGCACTGCTCCGAGCACCGCCGCCAGCCCGGTGGCGGCCCAAGTGCGGATCTTCATGGGATTCCTCGCTTCCGCGCCACTCGGACGCTTCTCCACTCCACTGTGGATTCGAAAACTAGGGATTTGAAACTGTGAATTTCAAAAATGCGGATTTGAAAAGGTGAGTTTCAGGTGCCCGGGTTGAGCAGCGGCGCGAACGTGGCGAGCACGTTCTCGAGGTCCTGTCCCCCGCCGGCTTCGTGCCCGTTGTACTCCCACACGTCGAGGTGTTTCCGGCCGCGATAAGCGTTGTAGGCGCCGAAAACCGTCGACGGAGGAACGATGTCGTCCATCAGCCCGATCGAGAAGTGTGCCGGGGCGATGGCACGGCTCGCGAAGCCGACACCGTCGAAATAGGACAGCACCTCGAACGTCCGCTCGACCTCGTGCCGTTGTGCGGCCAGGTAACCGGCAAGCTCGGTGTATGGCGGCTTGCCCGCGATCAGCGAGGCGCGCCGGAGGTCACACAGGAACGGCGCCTGCGCGTAGAGCGCCGCGACGTCGGGCACGAGTGCCGCCGCGGCCAGCGCGATCCCGCCACCCTGGCTGTTGCCCGCGACCGCGACCCGGTCCGGGTCGACGACGTCGAGCGCCCGCGCGGCCTCCACCGCGCGGGCCGCGTCGGTGAACACGCGGCGGTAGTAGTACGTTTCACGGCTTTCGATTCCGCGGGTCAGGAACCCGGGGAACGACGGGCCGCTGCCCACCGGGTCGCCGGTCGTGCCACCCGCGTGAGCGCCGCCTTGGCCGCGGACGTCGACCTGCAGCTGCGCATAACCCGCCGAAGCCCAGACCAGCTCTTCGAGCGCGCTGCCGCGGCCGCTGCCGTAACCGTGGAACTGCACGACGGCGGGCAACGGACCGGACTGGTTCCGAGGCACACGCAGCCAGGCGTTGATGGGGTGGCCGTCGAAGCCAGCGTAGGTCACCTCGAACACGTCGAGCGTCCGCAGCGCGGTCTCGACCGGTGTCACGGTCACGTCGAGCTCGAACTTCGCCGCTTCCGCGAGGGTTTCCCGCCAGAAGTCGTCGAAGTCTTCCGGAGCTTGGTACTCGCTGGTGTAGGTACGCAGCTGCGCCAGCGGCAGGTCGGTCAACATCAGAACTCACCGTCCAATTCGGACACCTCGCCGACGGCGATCTTGAGCGTCGTGCCGCCACCGGGCCACCGGACCACGACCTCGTCGCCGGCCTCGCCGGACAGCCGCGTCACACTCGCCGACACGACCTTCCCGGCCTGCCAGCTGACGTCGACCGCGAGCCCGCCCCGAGCCCGTAGCCCGTGCGCCGTACCGTCCGGCCAGGCCGAGGGCAACGCGGGCAGCAGGTCGATCGCGCCGGCGTGGCTCTGCACCACGAGCTCCGCCAGGCCGGCCGGGAAGCCGTAGTTGCCGTCGATCTGGAACGGCGGGTGCGTGCTGAACAGGTTGGGCAGCAGCCCGCCCCACTCGGAGCCGTCCACGGGCGCGTCGCGGTGGCGGTCGCCGGTGAACGGCTGGGTCGCCTCGGAAAGGAGCGAACGCGCGGTGTCGCCGTCGCCGAGGCGGGCGCGCAGCGCGATCTTCCACGCCCACGACCAGCCCATCGCGCCCGGTCCGCGGCGGTCCATCAACGCGGTCGCGGCCGCGCCGAGCTTCGTGCCGGCGGTGATCTGGCCGAGCGGGTAGACGGCGATCATCTGCGACATGTGCCGGTGCTGGGGGTCCTGCTCGTCCAAGTCCTCGGCCCACTCCGCGAGCCAGCCGCCGTCTGTCACGCGCAGCGGACGCAGGCGCGGCAGGGCGGCAGTGATCTCGGGCGTCACCGGGTGCTCGATGCCGAGCGCTTCGGCCGCCGCGAGCGTGCGGGAGAAGACCGCGCGGATCAGTGCCGTGTCCATCGCGACGGACCAGGTCAGCGACTCGGGCTCGCCGGCCTCGGAAACGAACAAGTTCTCGGGCGACGTCGACGGGATCGTGTCGAGGAAGCCGTCCGGGCCTTCGGTGAGCCAGTCGAGGCAGAACTCGGCGCAGCCCTTGAGCAGCGGCCACGCCGTGTCGCGCAGGAACGCGGTGTCGCGAGTGAAGTCGTAGTGGTCCCAGGCGTGCTGGACGAGCCAGGCGCCGCCCATCTGCCAGATCGCCCACGACGGGTTGCCGTGTCCCATGCCCACCGGCAGCGCCCAGCCCCACGGGTCGGTGTTGTGGTGGGTGACCCAGCCGCGGGTGCCGTAGAGCTCACGCGCGACGTCGGCGCCGGTCACGGCGAGCTTGCCCAGCAGGTCGAACAGCGGCGTGTGGCATTCGCCGAGCCCGGTCGTCTCTGCGGCCCAGTAGTTCATCTCGGTGTTGATGTTCACCGTGTAGTTCGACGACCACGCCGGGCGCAGCTCTTCGTTCCAGATGCCCTGCAGGTTCGCAGGTGGCGCGCCTGGCCGGGACGACGTGGCCAGCAGGTAGCGGCCGTAGGCGAACATCACCGTGGCGGTGAGCTGTTCGTCCTTTCCGGACAAGATGTCGGCGGCCACGTCGTAGGTGCCGGCACGGTGGTGCCCGAGCTGAAGTGTCGCCGCGGCGAGCAACGGCCGGAGGTCGGCTTCGTGCGCGCGCAGCAGCTCGTCGGCGCCTTCGGCCAACGCGGTCGCGGCGGTTCCGGCGGCGACGGCCTGGTGACGTTCGCGCGAACGCGGCGCCGTGCCCGTCCAGACGTCGGCGGCGTTGGTGGAGCTGGACACGGTGAGCAGCACCCGGGTGGCACCGGCGATCGCCAGCCGTCCGTCCACCGTGGACACGGAGCCGTCGGTGTCGAGCCGCAGAGCGAGCGCTCCGAATGGGTCATAGCCCGGCCGCGCCCGGTCGGCGTAACGCAGCGGTTCGGCGACCTCCGGTTCATGCTTGGGCGCGCCGTCCACCGGCAGCTCGATCCCGAGCGTGATCCCGCTGTCCTCGACGAGCCGCGTCACCCCACGCAGCGGCGTGCTCAGCTCGACAAGAAGGTCGATCGGCGCCGACGCCGTCAGCGACACCACCAGCGCACCGGCAGGCCGGCTCGCCCATACGGCACGGTCCACAGTGGCCTCGCCGAGCGACAACCGTTCAGTGACCACGCCGTTGGCCAGATTGAGCTGACGGCCGTGGCTCTCGCCGTCCGGCAGCGTCACCCAGACGTCTCCCCACGGCAGGAACTCCTGGCTGTACGGCCCTTCGAACGACATCAGCAACGCTTCGGCCCGCCGGTAGTCCCGCGCACGCACCGCCTCGCGGATTTCCGCCAGCCGCTGTGGTCCGGCGCCGGCGGCGACGACGTCCGCCAGCGCGTCGACCGGGCCCGCTGGCGTGCCGGACCAGACCGTCGCGTCGTTGAGCTGCACGCGGCTGCGGCCGCCGCCACCGAACACCATCGCACCGAGCCGGCCGTTGCCCACGGGGCTCGCCTCGGTCCACTCGAGGGCGGGCGCAGCCCAGCCGAGGCACAGATCTTCGTTCGTCACGGCAGTTCTCTCACTTGAGCCCGGTGAACCCGATGGAGTTCACGATCCGCCTGCCGAACACCATGAACACGAGCAGCATCGGCAGCGCGGCGATGATGGTCGCGGCCATCAGGCCCGACCAGTCGAGCGCCTCCTGCGGCGACGACTGCTTGAACACCGCCAGCGCCAGCGTCAGCGGGCTCGTGGACGTGTCGGAGGAAACGAGCAGCGGCCAGAAGTAGTCGTTCCAGGTGTTGATGAAGGTCAGCAATGCGAGCGTCGCGATCGGTGCCGAGCACATCGGGAGCACGATCCGGAAGCACACGCGCAAGGGTCCGGCGCCGTCGATGATCGCGGCTTCCTCGATCTCCGTGGAGAGCCCGAGCATGAACTGGCGCAGGAAGAAGATGTTGAACGCCGAGAAGAACGCGTTGGGCAGCACCAGGCCGGCGAACGTGTTGAGCAGGCCGAGGTCCTTCACCAGCACGAAGTTCGGCAGCAGCGTGAGCACCTGCGGCACCATCAGCGCCGTGAGCAGGATGGAGAACACGGTGTTGCGCCCGCGCCAGTGCAGCCGCGCGAACGCGTAGGCCGCGATGGCGGAGAAGAACACCGTGCACACGGTGAGCAAGGCCGCGTAGATGATCGAGTTGCGCAGCGCCAGCGTCAGGCCGAGCGACGCGCCGGAACCGCCCTGCGCCGCGGCTTCGGCCGGCGACGCGAGCCCGAGGGCACGCTTGAACGCGCCGAAGGTGAAGTCGACCGGGAAGAACGACGACGGGTCGGTGGAGAGTGAGTAGTTGTTGGACAGCGCGGTGCGCAGCATCCAGTAGAACGGGAAGATCGTGATCAGCAGGATCACCACGACGTAGGCCCAGGCGAGGATCCGGCCTGCGGACACGGGCTTGCGTGTGCGGGCGGGTGCCGGTCGAGTCAGCGTAACCATGTCCCTGCCCTAGTTCGTGTCGGATTCGTTGGCGCGCGCCATGCGCAGCTGCGTGAACGTGATGGCTATCAGGAGGACGAACAACGCCAGCGACATCGTGGCCGCGTAGCCGAAGTCGAACTGGCGGAACGCCTTGTTGTAGATGTACATCTGCAGCACGTTGGACGCGTTCTCCGGCCCGCCCTGCGTGGTCACGGCCACGATGTCGAAGATCTGGAACGAGCTGATCACCGTGAGGATCACGACCATCACGAGGATCGGGCGCAGCAGCGGGATCGTGAGGCGGCGGAACATCTGCACCTCGCTCGCGCCGTCGATGCGGCCGGCCTCGTAGATCGTGGCCGGGATCGTCTGCAAGCCCGCGAAGATCAGCACCGCGTTGTAGCCCATGGACTTCCACACGTTGATCGCCGCCAGCGTCGGCACGGCCCAGCCGCCGGAGCCGAGGAACAGCACGGGCTGGCCGAAGATCTTGGTGAGCAGCACGTTGAGGATGCCGAGGCTCGGGTCGAGCATCAGCGACCAGGTGAGCGCCGTGACCACGCCGGAGATCAGGAACGGCAGGATCATCAGGCCGCGCACGGTCGTGGACGCCGCGAGCCGGTGCAGGATCACGGCGGTCAGCAGCGACACGAGCATGCCCAGGACCACCGACAGCACCACGAAGTAGATCGTGACGAGCAGCGACTTCCAGAACACACCGTCGGCGATGAGCTCGGTGAAGTTGTCGAGCCCGATCCACTTCGGCGCGGACAGCACGTGGAACTCGGTGAAGCTCAGGTAGATGCCGCGGATGGTCGGGTAGGCGAAGAACACGCCGAACCCGAGGATGGCCGGCAGCACGAGCAGCCACGCGATCTTGGCGTCGTGCCGGTGCGCGGCCGCACCGGCGGGCCGTCGTTTGCGGGGTCTGTCCACACGGGACGCCGCAGTGGCGCCTCGCACGGGAAGGCTGTTGTTGTGCGTGGTCACCACCACGGCATCTCCTCACTCGTGTCCGTGAGTGGCGGCTCTCGCCGCCACTCACGGGGTTGTCAGACGGTCAGTTGGTCCACGTCGAACACGCTGTCGCTCGGGTTGCCGAAGATGACCTGGTTGTTGCCGGCCATCAGGTAGATCGGCACCGTGATCGTGCGCGCGGTGTTCCAGTCGTTGTCGTTCGTGCCCGGCGCAGGCAGCCGGAACGAGCTGCCGTTGACCGTGACCACGGCCGAGCGGCTGGTGTCACCGTCGACGTAACCGAGCTTCACCAGGTACGTGCCTTCGGCGGCGACCTTGATGTTGTTCATGGTCAGCAGACCGCTGCCGCCGATGTAGCCGACCTTCTTGCCACCGGAGCAGGCGCAGTCGTACACCGTCGCGCCGCCGCCGGGGCTGCCGTTCTCCGCCTCGTAGACGACCGGGCCGGAAGCCGCGGGCGTCACGTAGGACACCGCGGTGCTCGCGGCGGAGCTGCGGCCGAGGCGATCGTGGGCCACCACTGTGAAGGTGTACGACGTCGAGGGCTTGAGGCCGTTGAAGGTCGTGCTGGTGCCGGTGGCGGAAGCGACCTTGTGGCCGCCGGCGAACACGTCGTAGCCGGTCACCGGGGCGAGCTTGCCCGCCGATGCGTCCCAGGCCAGCGAGACGCTGGTCGGGGTCGAGGCGGTGCCGTGGACCACGGCGGGGGCGGAGACCTGCACCGGGTTGACCGGGGTCAGGCGCAGCAGCTTCGAGCCGTGGACGGGCAGGGTCGCGGTGAAGGAACCGTTGGACAGACCCAGTTCCTGGTGGCTCCAGAGGTCATGGGCCTTGGCCGCGCCGGTGAGGCCGAAGTCGCCGAAGTTCGCGGTGACCGACGTCGGGGCGGAGCCGAGGTTGAACAGCGCGACCGTGTAGCTGCCGTCGGCGTTGCGGGCGTACCAGACCTGCTGGTCGCTCTGCTGGCTCACGGGCTTGGCCGGCACACCGGCCTGGTCCACGGCGATGACCTCGTCGTTGGTGAGCAGCTTGGTGCCGTAGTCGTCGAGCTGCGTGAGGTCGTCACCGAGGTAGAGCGGCGCGGCTTCGATGGCCCACAGCGTCATGTAGCTCTGGCGCTCGGCCTCGGTGATGCCGTCCATCTTGCCGCTGCCGACGTCGAGGGAGTCGAGGTTGTTCCAGTGGCCCGGGCCGGCGTCGGGGATGTACTGCACGACGTCGTTCCAGCGGCCCTTCACCGAGTTGTTCCAGGTGACGAGGGTGTCGCAGTAGCACTCGACGTCGGTGTCGATGCGCCAGCCGTTGGAGTTGGCCTTCCAGGTGTCGATCTGGTTGTGCGACAACGACCACGACAACACGAACTGCATGGGCCGGCCGGTCTTCTTCAGCGCGGCGGACCAGGCCTTCACGTCCGGGGTGTTGTCGTGCGCCGCGTCGCCCTTGAACGAACCCGGGCCGACGCCGTCGAGCTTGAGGAAGTCGACGCCCCAGCCGGCGAGCACGTCGGCCTCCGACTGGATGTAGGCCTGGGCGCAGGGGCTGGCGAAGTTGATCTGGTACGACTGGTTGTCCCAGCCGCTCGTCTGGCGCAGGTCGGGGTAGACGAGGTCGCGCGTGTGGCAGTCGGTGGTGCCGAAGATCGGCGAGTTGCCGTCGTTGTAGGCCTTGAGGTCCAGGCCGACCGCGAGGTAGGAGCCGAGCTTGAGGCCCTTCTTGTGCACGTAGTCGGCGACGTAGGCCATGCCGTCGGGGAACTTCTTCGCGTCGACGACCGGGCGGCCGTACTGGTCGAAGGAGCCCACCCAGCCGGCGTCGATGTTCACGTACTCGTAGCCGTGCTGCTTGAACTTCGCCGCCAGGATGTCGGCTTGCTGCAGCACGTGCGCTTCGTTGAGCCAGCTGCCGCCGCCGGTCGGGTTCACGCCGGGGTAGTTCGTGGACTCGAGACTCCAGCTGCTCCAGCCCATGTACGGCTTCTGGGCGATCTGGGTGCTGGTGCTGCTCTGGGCCGGGCTGTTCTGGGTGGGAGCCGCCGGTGCGGCCGTGGCGGGGATCTGGATCGCCGAAAGCGTCAGCATCGAGGCGGCGATCCCGGTGAGTACGGCGAACTTCCGTCTCCCGGTTCCGCCCGATGTTGGCCTGACAACCATGACCACTCCTTTGAGGTCGGACCTTGGCACCGGACGGCCCGCGCGCCGCCCGGCGTTCCTGCTGACTTCAGCCACTTCGGGGGTGGGCTTCAGTCGCTGTGCGCGCCCAGACATCGGAGGTCCTGGCGCGGAAAGTCACTCGTTGACGGCGTTCTTCGCGAAGCACTCCCGGGTGTGCGACGGTGACAGATCGCCGTCCCGTGTCCCGGGACCACGACCTTTCGCCCCGCTGCCACCACCGACACCTCTTTCGGACCGAAGATCCTATAGGATATGTGAAACGAGATTCTCACCTCGCGCTTCGGCGGTGTCAACGAGGTCGCGGACAAAGATCTGACGAATAGGGCTCGGAGTCCAGTGGCCGCGAACACGGACAGAATTAATTTGACAACTGACGGTGAGAGCTGCAGGTGAGAGCACCCGGGGTCGGGAGCTTCGTAGTCACGATCGTTATCTGTCGGTGCGGCCGGATAGCGTCGGCCGCGTGCTGAAACCCTTGCCGTGGAGAACTACCGGTCGTTGCGTGATCTGGTGCTGCCCCTGTCGGAGCTGACCGTGGTGACCGGCGCCAACGGGAGCGGGAAGTCGAGCCTCTACCGCGCCCTGCGCCTGCTGGCCGACGCCGCGCACAACGGCGCCGTCGCCGCGCTGGCCCGCGAAGGCGGCCTGCCCTCCACGCTGTGGGCGGGCCCGGAGGCGATCGGGCGCGCGGTCCGTTCCGGGCGCTCTCCCGTGCAGGGCACGCGCCGCACCCAGCCGGTCGGCCTGCGGCTGGGGTTCTCGGGTGACGAGTTCGGCTACGCGCTGGACCTGGGCCTGCCGATCCCGGGTACCTCGATGTTCTCCCTCGACCCGGAGTTCAAGCGCGAGTGCGTGTGGTCCGGCCCCGTTTTTTCTCCGCGTACCCTGCTCGCCGACCGCGCGGGCCCCACCCTGCGCGTCCGCGACACGAGCGGCGCCTGGCCTTCCGAACCGCAGTCCATCGGGCTGACGGACAGCATGCTGAGCTCCTTCCCCGCCCCGGAGCTCCTCCTGCTGCGCGAACGCATCCGCGCGTGGCGCTTCTACGACCACTTCCGCACCGACGCCACCGCCCCGGCCCGCGAATCCCGCATCGGCACCCGCACCCCCGTCCTCGACCACGACGGCGCCGACCTCGCAGCGGCGTTGCGGACGATCCAGGAATCGGGTGATGCCGACGCGTTGGCGTCCGCCGTTCAGGACGCCTTTCCGCGGGCCACGGTCGAGATCACGTCGGCCGATGGCCGGTTCGAGCTGCGGTTTCAGCAGCACGGGCTGCTTCGGCCGCTCACCGCGGCCGAGCTTTCGGATGGGACGTTGCGGTATCTGCTGTGGGTCGCCGCGTTGTTGAGCCCGCGGCCGCCGGAGTTGCTGGTGCTGAACGAACCCGAGACGAGCCTGCACCCGGAGCTGCTGCCGGCGTTGGCGGCGTTGATCACCCGGGCGGCCCGCCGGACGCAGCTGGTGGTGGTATCGCACTCGCAACCGCTGGTCCGGGCATTGGAATCGACGGGCGCGGCTTTGCTGGAATTGGAAAAGGACTTCGGGGCGACTGTCCTTTCCGGACAGGGGAGGCTGGATCGGCCTTCGTGGCACTGGCCGAAACGGTGAGCTCGCCGGCCACCCAGCCGCGAAAACCCACCCGGGCAACGATCTCCGACCGGCGCAGGACCCAGCGCCACTCTCGGTGCCGCGTCCTTTGCGGACTCGGCAGGCGCCGGTGCTGTCGTGGCCCTGCGCGGTGAAAATCGGTTGCCCACCGACCCGTCCGCGGTCAGGCTTCCGGACATGACCACGACCACCACACCGCACCGCACGCCGATCGCCCCTGCCCGGGTGCGGCGTGGGCAGCAGTGCGAGCCACGGGGGCGTGGTCGGGCGCGGTCGTGACGGCGGCGGTGGTCGCCGGGGCGCTCGCGGGGTACGGGATCGCCGTGCCGGTGGGAGCGGTCGGGGCGGTGCTGGTGGGGCTGGCGGCGCGGACGTCGCCGCGGGTCGCCGCGGCGGCGGCGCTCGGAGTGGCCAGTGCGGATGGTGTCTACGCCGTCGTCGCGGTGAGCGGTGGGGCGGCGCTCGCGCCGGTACTGGCGCCGGTCGCGGGGCCGTTGCGGTGGGCGTCCGTGGTGGTGCTCGTGGCGCTCGCGACGCACACCGCGGTGGGCGGGTGGCGGAGGTACCGCGCCGGCGCAACGCCCGAAGCCGAGGCCGCGCCGCCGGGACCAGCGCGCGCGTACGTGAGTTTCCTCGGCCTCACTTTGCTGAATCCGGCAACGATCGTGTACTTCACGGCCCTCGTGGTCGGCGGTACAGCGACGGGCACGGTGTTCGCGCTGGCCGCGTTCGTCGCGTCGGCGAGTTGGCAGCTGCTGCTCGCGGGCGGCGGGGTGTTGCTGGGCCGCGTACTCGCCGGGCGTCGCGGGCGGTTGGGGACCGCGCTGGCATCGAGCGTCGTGATCGTCGTGCTGGCCATCCGGCTGGTCGTGCCGTACTGAGCGATTTACATCCGCGCCGGCAGCCGGTAGAGATGATCATCAAGTGAACCGGAGGTTCCGACGATGGTGCGTCCTGCCGTAGTGCTCGCGGTGCTGCTGTTCGGACTTTCCGGCGTGACCCCGGTCGCGCAGCCGCAGTGGCACCGGCAGACGCCACCGTTGAGTACACCGTGGACGGACGCCGTCTCCCCCACCAACGCGTTGCCGGAGTACCCGCGCCCGCAGCTGACGCGCGACGAATGGCAGAACCTCAACGGAGTCTGGGAGTTCGAGACCGGGACCCCCGGACCACCCTTCGGACGGCAGCTGCCGGAACGGATCCTCGTCCCCTACCCCGTCGAATCGGCGCTGTCCGGCATCATGCGCCACGAGACTCGCATGTGGTACCGCCGCACCTTCGACGTCCCGGAATCCTGGCGCTCCCAACGAATCCTGCTGCACTTCCAGGCCGTCGACCACGACACCGCCGTCTACGTCAACGGCCGCGAAGTCACCCACCACACCGGCGGCTACGACTCCTTCACCGCCGACATCACTGACACCCTGACCACCGGCCCGCAGGAACTCGTCGTCGGCGTCACGGACGCGACCGGCAATGGGCAGCCGCTCGGCAAACAACGCGCGCCAGGCGCCGGAGTCTTCTACACCGCGTCGTCCGGAATCTGGCAGACGGTCTGGCTGGAACCGGTGGCGCCCGTGCACATCACGCGCGTGGACACCACTTCGAACACCACAACCGGCGAGGCCACCCTCACCGTCCAAGGCGCCGACGGCACCCCCTTCCGAGCCACCGCCTCCGACCACGGCCACGTCGTCGCCCGAGCCGAGGGCACCGCCGGCCACCCCACCACGATCACCCTCCCCCACCCCCACCTGTGGTCGCCCGGCGACCCGTTCCTCTACGACCTCCGCGTCACATTGTCCACAGGAGACACCGTCGGCTCCTACTTCGGCCTGCGCTCCATCACGGTCGAAAACCACCGCATCCTCTTCAACGGCAAGCGGTTCGTCCAGCTCGGTCCGCTCGACCAGGGCTTCTGGCCCGACGGCCTCTACACCGCCCCCACCGACGCCGCCCTGGAATTCGATCTACAACAGGAAAAGGCCCTCGGCTTCACCATGGTCCGCAAGCACCTCAAGGTCGAACCCGACCGCTGGTACTACCACGCCGACCGCCTCGGCCTCCTCGTCTGGCAGGACATGCCGGCGATGACGGAGAACGTCACCCCGACACCTCAGGCCCGCGCGAACTTCGAGGCCGAGCTGCACCGCGTGATCGACCAGCACCGCTCGTTCCCCTCCATCGTCACGTGGGTCCCCTTCAACGAGGGCTGGGGCGACTTCGACGTCGCCCGCGTCGCCGACGAGGTCGCCGCCTGGGACACCACGCGCCTGGTCGACGCCGAATCCGGCGTCAACTGCTGCCGCTCCCAGCCCGACACCGGCCACGGCGACCTCCTCGACGACCACACCTACCCCGGCCCCGGCACCCCACCGCCGGACCTGCTCCGCGCCACCGTCGACGGCGAGTACGGCGGCCTGGGCCTCAAAGTCCACGGCCACGAGTTCGACCCGTCAGGCAGCTTCGCCTACGAGCTGGAACCCGACAGCGCAACTCTGACCAGGCGTTACGTCGAGCACCAGCACCAGCTCGCCACCGAGGTCCGCCGCGGCCTCTCCGCCGCCGTCTACACGCAGCTCACCGACGTCGAGAAGGAAGTCAACGGCTTCCTCACCTACGACCGCCGCGTCCGCAAGCTCGACTTCGCGGTGGCCCGTCGGGCGAACCTCGCCGTGCGATCCGCCGCGACTTGACCCCCGATCGGCCCGCACACCAGCGATCCGGTGCGGGGAAGGCCGTTCGGCGGCCTTCCCCGCACCGGATCCCATACGGTCGGAGCATGACCGAAGAAGAGCGTTACGCACTCGGCCTCGAGACCATGAACGCCGTGAACGAAGGCAGCGCCCAGAAGGTGCTGGACGGGCTGGGCGACATCGCGCCCGACCTGGCGCGGCAGATCGTGTCGTGGGGGTTCGGGGAGATCTACTCGCGGCCGGCGCTCGGGCCGCGCGACCGGCAGCTGCTGACGATCGGCATGCTGACCGCGATGGGCGGGTGCGAGCCGCAGCTGGAGCTACACATCGGGACGGCGCTGAACGTCGGCCTGACGCCCGCGGAGATCGTCGAGGCGCTGCTGCAGTCGGCGGGGTACTGCGGGTTCCCCAAGGCGCTCAACGCGACCGCCGTGGCGAAGAAGGTCTTCGGCGAGCGCGGACTACTGCCGGTGGGTGAAGCGTGAAGGTCGTCCTGTTCGGGGCGACCGGGATGGTCGGCCAGGGCGCGCTGCGGGAGTGCCTGCTGGACGGTCGCGTGGAGCGAGTGCTGACCGTCGGACGGACAGCGACCGGCGACCGGCACTCGAAGCTGACCGAGCTGGTGCCCGACGATCTCGGCGACCTGAGCCCACACGCCGAGCAGCTCGCGGAATATGACGCGTGCTTCTTCTGCCTCGGGGTCTCGTCGGCCGGGATGCCGGCGCCGGAGTACGAGCGGATCACCTACGCTCTCACCCTTTCCGTCGCCCGCACCTACGCGCAAGCGCGGCCGAACGCGACCTTCCTCTACGTCTCGGGCGCCGGCACCGACAGCACGGAACGCGGCCGCGTGCGGTGGGCGCGGGTGAAGGGCGCCACGGAGAACGCCCTGGCCCGGCTGCCGCTCGACGCGTACGCGTTCCGGCCCGGCTTCATCCAGCCACAGCACGGCATCACGTCGAAAACGCCGCTGTACCGCGGGATCTACCGCGTCACGACGCCGCTTTTCCCGTTGCTCCAACGGTTTCCGGCGGTGTTCATCACGACCGAGGTGCTCGGGCGCGCGATGATCTCGGTCGCGGCCGACGGCTACCCCCGGCGGATCCTGGAGTCACGCGACCTCAACGACGTCGGGCGACGAGACCGGCCAGGAGGTTCGCCAGGCCCTCGGTGAGGTTCTCCGCGAACAGGTCGGCGCCGGGGGCCACGCCCATTTCCGCGCTGGCCGTGGCGACCGCCTCGGTCGGGTTGGCGTAGGGCCACAGGCCGGCGACGATCACGAACACCGCGCCCGCGAAGTGCGCGGCGCCGGTGTGTGAGAGTTCCGGGACTTCGTCGCGCACCAACCCGGCCAGCCGGTCGATGTTGGCGGCCGCGCGGTGTTTGAAGCTGCGCGCGGTGTCCACGGAGATGTTGCGTTCCAGCACCGACGCCATGGAGCTGACCAGCTCGCACAGCAGCCGGTCTTCCTGCAGCGTGCGGGCGATCGTCGCGGCCACGCGTTCCTCGCGCACGAAGCCGGGGCCATCGACCGACACGACGGTGAGCGCCCGCGCGGCGACGTCCAGCCACCGCCGCCACACCTCGTCGAGCACCTCGAGGAAGATCGCTTCGCGGCTGTCGAAGTAGCGCAGCACGTTGGACTTCGCGAGGCCGACGCGATCGCTCAGCTCACGCAGGCTGATGTCGGCGACCGGCCGTTCGCGCAGCATCGCCGTGGCCGTCGCGAGGATCGTGGCGCGCCGGGCCTCGACCTGCTCGGGGCGGCGGGCGCGCTGGAAACCGGTGCTCACGGGCCCGAGGTTAGCAGCCCAGCAGTCTGTTAACCCGCCGAGATGGCCCGCGGGCAGACGCTGAAGAACCACCGGCCTCTTGAGCAGAACGCTGTGGCCCATGTCCCACGGACCCGCGGACGTCCGGCTTCCCGAACGCCCGCGAGCCCGGGTCAGGAGATGACGAGGCTGGCGATCTTGCCGTCGCGCAGGTCGATCGTCATCGTGCCGGTGCCGTTGAAGCGGTTGCTCTTCACGCCGAGCGTAAGGACGTAGTTGTCCTCGCCCTTGCCAGGCTTGATGCCCTTCACGATGAAGTTCGCCCCGACCCCGATGTTGTCGGTTTCGTTCCAGCTCAGCACGCCTTCATGGCCGTGGAACTTGCGTCCCCAGTCCTCGAGGAACGCGTCGGAGGTGAAGGCGTCGACGAAGCTCTTGGCGTCGGCCTTGTTGGTGGCGTCCACGAACTGCTGGATCGCGGCCGGCACCTGCGGGGAGTCCGAAGTGGTCATACCCGGATTCTGCCCGGCGGGCGACGCGAGCGCCTCCCCCTCACGGGACTTGACCCGTCGGTAGCTCCAGATGAGCAGGGCGAACAGGATGACGCCGGAGAGGATGATGCTCGACCCGGTGCTCCAGCCGCTGAACGGCAGCCAGTCGAGGGTGCCCCATACGATGCCGGCGGCGAAGAGCGCCAGGCCGGCGAGCACGGAACCCGCGATCCGCAGCGGCGAGGCCACGCTGTCCTCGGCGGCCTTCATCGCCCGCGTGCGCACCGGGTCGACGAACCGTTCCAGCGCCGGGAACTGCGAGGTCAGCACCACCAGTCCCGCGAGCACCAGCAGCAATCCGGGTCCCGGCAGCACCAGCAACGCGATCCCGACGAGGACCAGCACGCCGCCCACCACCGCGGCGATCGCCTGCTTCACCGGTTTGCCGAGTTCCACGCGGCCCCCTCCTGTCCGTTTCAGCCAGTGTGCCTGGCTCACGGACCGGGCGCCCGGAGAAACTCCGGATCACCCCGGGATCGGCGCACACGTCCGAAGTGGACCGACCGCAAAACCGGCTGCGGTCCCGAACCGGTATCAGGCCTGCGCGCCGAGGTGCGCGCCGAGTTTGTCGAGCCAGTCACCCGTGCCCTGCTCGCGCCACGCCGGCTCCTCGTGTCCGTCGAGGAACGTGCCCTGTTCGGTGAGCACCAACCGCGTGCCGGCGCCGTCCGGGACCAGCTCCACTGTGGTGACCGACACCGTGGCGAGGCCGGCCGGACCGCTGAGCGCCCCGGCGTAGACGATCCGCTCGCCGTCGACGATGTCGTGGTACTCGGCCGTGAACGAGAGGTCTCCGGCACTGTTGGTCTCGCGGCCGCCGACCCGGAAGTCCAGCGAGTGCTCACCGGCACCGAACCAGCTCGCCTTCGCGGCCGGATCCGCCCATGCGGCGAACACGCGCGCGGGCGGCGCGGGGTAACGGCGTTCGAGAGTGAACGTGGAATGTTTGACGTCGGTCATGACGTGTTCCCTTCCTGTCGGTCGGTGGTCAGAAAGCCACCGAGACGGTCGAGCCGGTGTTCCCAGCCGGTGCGCTGCTCGCCCAGCCACTGCTCGGCCAGGCGCAGGCCCGCCGGCTCCAGCCGGTACGTGCGCACACGACCGGCCTTCTCCGAGGCCACCAGCCCGCACGACTCGAGCACCCGCAGGTGCTGCATCACGGCAGGCAGCGACATCGCAAACGGTTGCGCCAGCTCCTTCACCGCGGCGGGTCCGGTGACCAGCCGCGCCACGAGCTCGCGCCGGGTCCCGTCGGCGAGTGCCTGGAACACCCGGTCGAGCTGATGGTCAACCATGTGCTTAACCATGCGCTCGCCGCGCCCAATAGTCAAGTAGATGCTTAACTAAAAACTTCGGCCGACCGTGTCGGTCCGCGCCGGCTCCGGTGGTCGCAGTGACGAACCGCCTCGACCGAACGCCCTCGGCGCGGTAGGAAATCACCAGAGAGAAGGGGCCAACCGATGCGCTACATGATGTTGATCTGCGGACGGAGCCACGACGAATCCCGGCCGCTGCCCGACGACCCCATGGACCCCGCCACCGAAGCGTGGGTGAAGGAGATGGACGAACGTGGCGTCCGGGTGACCGGCAACCGGTTGCGGCCGGTGAGCATGGCGACCACCGTGCGCGTCGAAAACGGCGAGGTGCTGCTGTCCGACGGGCCGTTCGCCGAGACGAAGGAGCAGATCCTCGGCTTCGACCTGCTGGAATGCGAAGATCTCGACGAAGCCGTCGAGGTCGCGTCGAAGCACCCGGCCGCGCGGTTCGGGCCGATCGAGGTCCGGCCGCTCTGGCTCTGGCCCGGAGAAACGCCCTGAGCGCCGAAGCCGCCGTCACGGCCGCCTTCCGCGAGGAGGGCGGCCGGGTGGTGGCCACGCTCATCCGGCTCACGGGCGACTGGGACCTGGCCGAGGAGTGCGTGCAGGAGGCGATGGCGCGGGCGCTGGAACGTTGGCCGCGCGACGGCGTGCCGGCCAAGCCGGCGGCGTGGCTCACCACCACCGCGCGCAACCACGCCCTGACCCGCCTCAAGCGCAGCGCGACCGAAGCCGCGAAGCTACGTGAAGTCGCCGCGCTGGCGCCGACCGAGGAACCCGAAGCCGACCCCAGCGGCGTGCGGGACGACCGGCTGCGGCTGATGTTCACCTGCTGCCACCCGGCGTTGCCGCTCGACGGCCGCGTCGCGCTCACGCTGCGGACGCTCGCCGGCCTGACGACGGCGGAGATCGCGCGCGCGTTCCTCGTGAGCGAGCAGGCGATGTCGCAACGGCTCGTGCGTACGAAACGCAAGATCCGCGAAGCCGGCATCCCCTACCGCGTGCCGCCCGCGCACCTGCTGCCGGAACGCACGGCGGCCGTACTCGGAGTGCTGTACCTGCTGTTCAACGAGGGTTACGCCGCGACCGCCGGCGACGCGCCCGCACGCCACGACCTCTGCGTCGAGGCCATCCGGCTCACCCGGACGCTGCTGACGCTCATGCCCGACGAGCCCGAGATCGAAGGCTTGCTGGCGTTGCTGCTGCTCCAGCACTCCCGCCGCGGCGCGCGGCTCGACGACGACGGCGAACTCGTGACGCTGGAAGAGCAAGACCGCGCTCGGTGGGACGCAGCGGCGATCGACGAAGGCCTCGCCCTCGTGGACACGGCGCTGCACCGCGGCTCGCCCGGCCCGTACCAGCTCCAGGCGGCAATCGCGGCCTGCCACGCGGCCGCGCCCGCCGCTTCGGACACGGACTGGCCGCAGATCGCCGCGCTGTACGGGGAACTCGCGAAGCGCGTGCCGTCGCCGGTCGTGCAGCTCAACCGCGCGGTGGCAGTCGCGATGTCCGATGGCCCGGCCGCCGGCCTGGCGCTCGTCGACGCGATGGCGGGCGACCTCGACGACTACCACCTGCTGCCCGCCACGCGCGCCGACCTGCTACGCCGCCTCGGCCGTCGCGAGGAAGCCGCGGACGCGTACCGCGCGGCGCTCGCGTTGGCCGGCAACGAAGCCGACCGCCGCTTCCTGCGCCGCCGCATGAGCGAAATCTCCCCCGAAACGCCGTGAAGGGCACCTTGGGGGAAGTCCTCCAAGGTGCCCTTCACGGACCGTCGGCTAAAAGCCCTCGCCGGCCAGCAGCTGCTCGAACGGCAACGACGTCAGCTCGTCCGAAGCCTTCGCCTCGGGAGCGGCCGAGACCGCCGCCGCCAGCTCGCCCGCCGCACGCTCGACGCGCCGCTGCAGCGAGCCGGTCGCGCTCGCGCTGCCCCAGTCCGACGAAGCCGCATACACGCCTGTCGCGACGGGAATCGCGCGCAGGTAAGCGAAGAGCGGCCGCAACGCGAAGTCCAGCACGAGCGAATGCCGTTCCGTACCACCGGTCGCGGCGATCAGCACCGGCTTGCCTTCGAGCGCTTCCTTGTCCAGGACGTCGAAGAAGGACTTGAACATCCCGCTGTACGAAGCGGTGAAGACCGGCGTCACGGCGATGAGACCGTCGGCGTGCGTCACCGTGTCGATGACTTCCTTCAGCTTCGGGCTGGGGAAACCGGTGAGCAGGTTGTTGGTGACGTCCACGGCGGTGTCACGAAGCTCGATCACCTCGACCACGGTGTCGGGGCCCAGTGCGGTGCGCGTCGCGTCCGCCAGCCGGTCGGCCAGCAGCCGCGTGGACGACGGCTGGCTCAGCCCGGCGGTGACCACGGCGATGGTGCGTGCGGTCATTTCTGCCTTCTTCTTTCCGAAACGGGGTTCAGACGCGGGTTTCTGCAGCAGGCTCTTCGGCGGTTTCTTCAGCGTCGCGCGCGGCCTTGAGCGACTCGTGGGTCGGCGCGTCGGGCACGTGCGCCGGGCGCATCGACTCGAGCTCCTTGCGCAGCACCGGCACCACCTGCTCGCCGAGCAGGTCGAGCTGCTCCAGCACGGTCTTCAGCGGCAGCCCGGCGTGGTCCATGAGGAACAGCTGGCGCTGGTAGTCGCCGAAGCTCTCGCGGAAGGTCAGCGTCTTGTCGATGACCTCCTGCGGGCTGCCGACGGTCAGCGGCGTCTGCGACGTGAAGTCCTCCATCGAGGGGCCGTGCCCGTACACCGGCGCGTTGTCGAAGTACGGCCGGAACTCGTTCCACGCGTCCTGCGACTTCGGCCGGATGAAGGCCTGCCCGCCGAGTCCGACGATGGCCTGGTCGGCCTTGCCGTGGCCGTAGTGCTCGTAACGCTGGCGGTAGAAGCCGATCAGCTGCTGGTAGTGCGAGGTCGGCCAGAAGATGTGGTTGGCGAAGAAGCCGTCTCCGTAGTACGCGGCCAGCTCGGCGATCTCCGGGCTGCGGATGGACCCGTGCCACACGAACGGGGGCACGTCGTCCAGCGGTCGCGGGGTGGAAGTGAAGCCCTGCAGCGGGGTGCGGAACTTGCCTTCCCAGTCCACGACCTCTTCCCGCCAGAGGCGGCGCAGCAGGGCGTAGTTCTCGATCGTGAGCGGGATGCCCTGGCGGATGTCCTGCCCGAACCACGGGTACACGGGGCCGGTGTTGCCGCGGCCCAGCATGAGGTCCACGCGACCGTCGGCCAGGTGCTGCAGCATCGCGAAGTCCTCGGCGATCTTCACCGGGTCGCTGGTGGTGATCAGCGTCGTGGACGTCGACAGCGTGATTGTCTTCGTCTGCGCGGCGATGTAGCCCAGCATCGTCGTGGGCGACGAGGGGACGAACGGTGGGTTGTGGTGCTCACCGGTCGCGAACACGTCGAGGCCGACCTCTTCGGCCTTGAGGGCGATCCGGACCATCGCCTTGATGCGCTCGTGCTCCGACGGCGTGGTGCCGTTGGTGGGGTCGGTCGTGACGTCGCCCACCGAGAAGATTCCGAACTGCATGACCGCTCCTCAGCCGGGTAGTTCGTGGTGCTGCTTCCTTGTCTGCACAACTGCTCGCGCGAAAGAAGTATTCCACGGTGACAGTGCGCGTGACCCGGCGCACTCCCCCGCCGGTACCCCTGACCCACGGGACTCTCGCCACACCGGGGCCCGAGCGCGCGGAAGCTGTCGGGGTGTGCGGATATCCTGCAGTACTGTGTCGGCTCGGGGCCTGCCCGGGACGCCACCGTCCGCAGGCACCCAGCCTGCCTCAACCAGCCTGAACAACGCCGTACAGCGAGCCAAGATCCGGGAGAGCGACCTCGTGACTGCTGAGACTCTGTACGGGGCCGACGACCTCACGCACCTCGAGGGCCTCGAAGCCGTCCGCAAGCGCCCCGGGATGTACATCGGCTCCACCGACAGCCGTGGCATCAACCACTTGTTCTCGGAGATCATCGACAACTCCACCGACGAGGGTGTGGCGGGCCACGCCACCCGCGTCGTCGTCACCCTCCACGCCGACGGCAGCGTGCAGGTCGACGACGACGGGCGCGGCATCCCCACTGGCGTCCACGCCAAATCGGGCCTTTCCGGCGTCGAGCTCGTGCTCACGCGGCTGCACGCCGGCGGCAAGTTCGGCGGTTCGGGGTACAAGACGTCCGGCGGTCTCCACGGCGTGGGCGCCTCGGCGGTCAACGCGTTGTCGCACCGCTTCGACGTCACGGTGAAGCAGGACGGCAAGGTGCACCAGATGTCGTTCGCGCACGGGGTGCCCGGCACGTTCGACGCGCCCGGCCCGAAGGCGAAGTTCACGCGGCATTCCGGCCTGAACCTCGTCGGCAAGATGAAGCGCGGCGAGCGCAGCGGCACGTCGATCCGGTACTGGTACGACACGCGCTACTTCGAGACGGGCGCGTCGCTCGACGTCGAGGGCGTGCGCGCGAAGCTGCGCAACACGGCGTTCCTGGTGCCCGGCGTCACGTACGTGCTGCGCACCGCCATCGAGGACACCATCACCGAGGAGACCTTCCACTACCCCCACGGGCTGGTGGACATGGTCGACTTCCTCACCCCGTCGGGCGAAAAGCCGGTGTGCGGCACCCTCGTGATCACCGGCGAGGGCACCTACAAGGAGAACGCCGCCGACGCCAACGGCGTGATGCAGTCCAATGTGGAGCGCCACGCCGAGGTGGAGGTCGCGCTGCGCTGGGGCACCGGCTACGAGCGCACGGTGGAGTGCTTCACCAACACGATCCGCAACGTGCACGGCGGCACGCACCGGCGTGGTTTCGACCGCGCCGTCACGCGCGCGCTGCAGGACGCGATCGGCAAGACCCGCGGGCTGCTCAAGCCCAAGGAGGACCCGCCGACGCTCGAAGACGTGCTCGAAGGCATGACCGCCGTGATCCACGTGCGCCTGCCGGAGCCGCAGTTCACGTCGCAGACCAAGGACGAGCTGTCCACGGCCGGCATCACGCGCGTGATCCAGGGCATCGTCGACAAGCACGTGAAGGCGTGGGTCGACGACCGCAGGACCAAGTCCGAGGCGAAGGTCGTGCTGCAGAAGGTGGTCGACGCCGCGCGCGTGCGGCTCACTCAGAAGCAGCAGAAAGACGCCGCGCGACGCAAGACCGCGCTCGAAGGCGCGGCGATGCCGCCGAAGCTCGTCGATTGCCGCACCACCGGTGTCGCGCGCAGCGAACTGTTCCTCGTCGAGGGCGACAGCGCTTTGGGTTCGGCCCGCATGGCGCGCGTGTCGGAGTACCAGGCGCTGCTGCCGCTGCGGGGCAAGATCCTCAACGTGCAGAAGGCCTCGCTGGGCGACACGCTGAAGAACGCCGAGATCGCGTCGATCGTGCAGGTGCTCGGCGCGGGCACCGGCCGCACGTTCGACCTCACGACGATGCGCTACGGCCGCGTGATCCTGATGGCCGACGCCGATGTCGACGGCTCGCACATCCGCACACTGCTGATCACGCTGTTCGCGAAGTACATGCGCCCCGTGATCGAAGACGGCCGGCTGTACGCGGCGATGCCGCCGTTGCACAAGCTCGTGACGAAGGGCCGCAACCCGGAGACGCACTTCACCTTCACGCAGCGCGAGATGGAGACGAAGTTCGCGGAGCTGGAGAAGGCGGGCAAGAGCATCGTCACGCCGGTGCCGCGGTTCAAGGGCCTCGGCGAGATGGACGCCGACGAGCTGTGGGAAACCACCATGAACCCCTCCACGCGCTCCGTCCGCCGCATCACCATGGACGACGCCGAAGCCGCCGAAAGCGCGCTCGAACTGCTGATGGGCGAAAAGGTCGAGCCCCGGCGCAACTGGCTCGTCGCCTCCTCCGACCGCGTCGACCGCGACGCCATCGACGTCTGAGTTTTCCTTAGCTACCAAGGAGTTCTACCGTGGCACGCCGCAAGGGCACCACCACCAAGGTCGATCCCAGCGCGTTCGACTCCGCCGGGGCCAACGTCTTCGACAACTCGCTCAAGACGGAGATCGAAGACTCGTACCTGGAGTACGCGTACTCGGTCATCCACTCGCGCGCGCTGCCTGATGCGCGGGACGGGTTGAAGCCGGTGCACCGGCGGATCTTGTTCTCGATGAACGAGAACGGCTACCGCCCGACGCATGCTTACGTGAAGTCGTCGCGCGTGGTCGGCGACGTCATGGGCAAGTACCATCCACACGGTGACGTGGCGATTTACGACGCCATGGTGCGGCTGGCACAGGACTTCTCGCTCAACGTGCCGCTGATCGACGGGCATGGCAACTTCGGTTCACCGGACGACGGCCCGGCCGCAAGCCGCTACTGTCTCACCGGCGACACTCGGGTCCGGCTGGCCGATGGGTCCAGCCCGCGTATCGGCGACCTGGTGAACCTGCCCGCCGACTCCGAGGCCGACGCCGACTTCGAGGTACTCGACAAGGACGGCAAGGCGGTCCGGGTCGACAAGGTCTTCAACTCCGGAGAGCACCCCACCGTCCGCATTACGACGAAGTCCGGGTTCTCGATCCAGGGCAGCGAAAACCACCCGGTGCTGTGTCTCGAGGCACCCATGGGCGTCCCGATGTTCCAGTGGCGCCAGCTCGACGAGGTCAAGCCGGGCACCGTGGTGTGCCTGGCTCGCAACGCGTGGACGCAGGTCGTTCCGACCGCCGATGAGCACATCACCGCCGAGTTAGCCTCCGCTGATGCCGAGTTCGTGCCCGAGTCGGTCTGGGCCGGCGGTCCCGGCGTCAAACGAGCATTCCTGATGGCCCTGTTCGAGCGCGGTGGGGAATGCCGACAGGCCGGTGGCGCGTACACGGTCGAATACCCGACCCGCAGCGAGCAGCTCGCATCGGAGATTCAGGAACTGCTGGCCGAGTTCGGTGTCATCGCCACGCACGAACGCGGCAACGTCGGTTCGGTCGAGCACCGGCTGGTCGTGTCCGGTCCGCGCGAGATCCAGGCGTTCGCCGAACGAATCGGCTTCCTGAAGACCAAGCACGCCGACCTGCAGGGCCTACTGGAGCAGTTCGGTCGGCACGCGCACCAGCTCAGTGACGACCGGGTGCCGTTCGTCGCGGACTACGTCGGTGGCGATGTCGACTTCGATCGCATGGAGCGCTGGGAGACCGAGCGGCTCCGGATCATCGACCGGATCAAGGACACAGAGGTCCTCTCCACGATCCTGCCGATCATGGACTCGGGTTACCGCTTCGAGGAGATCACCGAAGTCGAGGCCTGTGATCCGGCCGAGGTCTACTCGGTTCGAGTGGTCACGGAGGATCACTCGTTCCTCGCCGGTGGCTTCGTCAACCACAACACCGAAGCACGCATGTCGCCCGAGGCGATGCAGCTCGTCGGCGAACTCGGTGAAGACACCGTCGACTTCCGGCCCAACTACGACGGTTCCCTCGAAGAGCCGTCGGTGCTGCCCGCGGCGTTCCCGAACCTGCTGGTCAACGGCACGTCCGGCATCGCGGTCGGCATGGCGACCAACATGATCCCGCACAACCTCGGCGAGGTCATCGCGGCGGCGCGGTGGCTGATCACGCACCCGACGGCGACGCTCGACAAGCTGATGGAGTTCGTGCCCGGCCCCGACCTGCCGACGGGCGGCAAACTGCTCGGCCTGGACGAGGTGCGCCGCGCGTACGAGACGGGTCGCGGCGTGGTGCGGATGCGCGCGAACGTCGAGACCGGGCCGCTGGAAGGCAGCCGCGGGCGGCAGGCGATCACGGTCGTCGAGCTGCCCTACGGGGTGGGCCCGGAGAAGGTGATCGAGAAGATCACCGACGAGGTCAACAAGTCCAAGCGGCTCACCGGCATCGCCGACGTCAAGGACCTCACCGACCGCGAGAACGGCACGCGGCTGGTGATCGAGTGCAAGGTCGGCGTGAACCCGCAGGCACTGTTGGCGGACCTGTACCGGCTGACGCCGCTGGAGCAGTCGTTCGGCATCAACAACCTGGTGCTCGTCGACGGTCAGCCGCAGACGCTCGGGCTCAAGGAGCTGCTGGAGGTCTTCCTCCGCCACCGCTACGACGTGGTCACGCGGCGCACCAAGTTCCGCCGCCGCAAGCGCGAAGAGCGGCTGCACCTCGTCGACGGCCTGCTGATCGCGCTGCTGAACATCGACAAGGTCATCAAGCTCATCCGCGAGAGCGAGAACGCGCAGGCGGCCAAGGACGGCCTGATGACGCGCTTCAAGCTCTCGGAGATCCAGGCCACCTACATCCTGGACACGCCGCTGCGCCGCCTGACCAAGTACGACCGGCTGGAGCTGGAGTCGGAGCAGGAGCGGCTGCGCGAGGAGATCGCCGAGCTGACGACGATCCTCGACGACGAGTCGGTGCTGAAGAAGCTCGTGTCGACGGAGCTGGCGAAGATCGCGAAGGACTTCCCGACGGAGCGGCGCACCGCGCTGATCGACGGTGACCTCAAGGAGGTGCTGGCGGCGTCGAAGCCGTCCGGGCCGCTGGAGGTCACCGACGACCCGTGCCAGGTCATCCTGTCGGCCACCGGCCTTGTCGCCCGCACGGCGGCGGAGTCGGAGGAGTCGTCCGAGGTCAGGCGACGCAACGGCCGAGTGAAGCACGACGCCGTGTCCGCCATCGTGCACACGACCGCGCGCGGGCAGGTGCTGCTGGTGACCAGCCGCGGGCGCGCGTTCAAGACGGACGTACTGCCATTGCCGGTGCTCCCCGAGCAGGCCGGCACGGTCTCCCTGCGCGGCGGCATGGCGGCGCGCGAGCTGGTGCCGTTGGAGAAGGGCGAGACGGTGGTCGGTGTCGCCCCGCTGGGCGAGCAGGCGACGGGTTCGCCGGGCCTGGCGATCGGCACGCGCGCCGGCGTGGTGAAGGTGGTCGCGCCGGAGTGGCCGGTGCGGTCCGACGAGTTCGAGATCATCACGCTCAAGGCAGGCGACGAGATCGTCGGCGCCACCTGGCTCACCGATGGTGAGGAAACGCTGGCGTTCATGTCGTCCGAAGCGTCGCTGCTGCGCTTCGCCGCGTCCCTGGTGCGGCCGCAGGGCCTGAAGGGCGGCGGCATGGCCGGCATCAACTTGGGCGCCGGCGCTTCGGTGGTCTTCTTCGGCGCCGTCCGCACCGATGACGACGACCACGGCGAGCCCATGGTCGTCACGGCCACGGGCCAGTCGGTGAAGGTCACGCCGTTCAGCGAGTACCCCGCGAAGGGCCGCGCCACGGGCGGCGTGCGTGCCCACCGCTTCCTCAAGGGCGAGGATTCGGTGGCCGTCGCCTGGATCGGTCCGCGCCCCGCTGCCGCGGCCCGCAACGGCGACCCCGTGGAGCTGCCCGAGGTCGACCTCCGCCGCGACGGCTCCGGCCACGCCCACCCCGGCCCGGACGTCGTGGGCCACACCATCGAGCGAGACTGAGTTCTCTTCCGGCGGGGCACTTGCCAGGTGGCGGGTGCCCCGCTTTTTCGTGTCTCTCGATCGTGCGATGCGTTATATATCGCCCTACGATACATTGGAGCCGTGGCCACTCCGCGCAGCATGTCCGAACAGGCGTTTTTCATCCTCACCGCACTCGTCGACGCCCCTCTCCACGGGTACGGCATCGTCGGCGAGGTGAAGACTCTGTCTTCCGACCGCCTCACCCTGCGCGTGGGCACCCTGTACGGCGCCCTCGACCGGCTGACCACCGAGGGCCTCGTGGAACCCGACCACGACGAGGTCATCAACGGCCGACTGCGGCGGTACTACCGGCTGACTCCCGACGGGCGGACCACTCTGGCCCTGGAGGCCGAACGACAGGCGGCGAACGCCCGGGTGGCGCACCGACGGTTGGGGCTGGGTCTCGCCGGGGAGGGGTCCTCGTGAACGGCGCCGAACCGGAACCGAGGAACACAGCAAGGAGGTGACGACGTGAAGCCCCTGGAACTCAAGTATCGCCGGCTCACGCGGGTGTTGCCGGCGCACTACCGGCGGGCATGGGAGGACGACATGGTCTCCACGTTCCTCGAAACCACGACCACACACTCCGAGGATCCTGAATTCGAGCTGGACTACGGACGGCCGGACGCCAGGGAGACAGCGAGCGTCCTCGCGCTGGCGGTGCGGCTGCGGTTGAGCGACGAGGGGCCGACCCGCTATGCGCTCGCCGGAGAAGTCGTCCGGCGGCTGGCCTTGGCGGGCGTGGCGTTCCAAGCCGCGTCGGCGCTGATCACCGGGGTTCTCCGGCTCACGTGGCCGCCGCCGCTGGTGCGGGAGGCGCCGACGGTTGCCCTTGTGGCGGAGCTGTTGTGGTTGCCCGCGTTGGCCGCGCTGCTGACTGGACGGAGGAAACTCGCCGCGGCGTTCACCCTGGCGGCGACCATCGGCACATTTCTGACCCTTCCCGGCCATTGGGGCCAGCTCGTGCTGCAAGTCGCGACACTGGCGGCGATCGCCGGATATCCCAAGCCCGTGACCGTCCACACACGACAGTGGCTGGCTGCCACCGGGATCACCGCCGTCGTGGCGTTTGCCGTGCAGTGGCTGGGAATCGTGGACGAAGTCGCGGTGGCCGGGGTTCTGACGATCGCCGTCGGGCTCGTGCTGCTGACCATCGCACGGCCGGCAGCACGCGAGACCTGGCTGGCCGCGGCGACCATCGTCATGATCGCCGTGCTTGCTACCGTGCCAAGCCTCGTCGGACACCTCGTCCCGATCGCATGGGGAGTGATCGGAGCCCTCGCCATCACCGCCGCCGCACTGGCCATCCGAACAAGGCGGACCCACAAAACCACCTGAGCATCACACCCCGAGCTCACCTCGACCCTTTACGTGAGAGTTAAGCAAGGCGATCCTGCTGTACCGCGGCGAGTACTTCCGCGCGACGCACAGCGACTTCTACCACCAGACGCCCACCGAGCACCCGATCAGCCTCCAGCAGGCGCGCGACCTCGTGGCTACCGCACACCCGAAGTTCTCCCCCGCGTGGGTGAGCAACGACGGCGGCGTGATCGCGGTCGGTGACCCGGACTTCGCCGAGGCGTACGCCGTCGACCCCGGGACCGGGCACATCAACGGGAGCACCCGGCTCGAGAGCGGGGTGATGGGGTTCCTTGCGAACCTCCACGACTGCGCCCTGACGTGCGAGGGCTATCCGGGCTACGTGTCGTGGCTCGCGAAACCCGTGCCGACCATCGGGTTCGCCTGGCCGCCCGGCACGAACTGGGGGCTGCTGCTCGTGGTCGTGCTCTGGCTGTTGATGGTGCTGCTCGCGATCACCGGCATCGTCGTGTGGTGGCCCGACTTCCGGCGCTTCTCACACGGCTTCCGCGTGCGCACGGGCAAAGGCCGCTTCGCGCGTGACTACGACCTGCACAACGTGATCGGCATCGTCGCGGTGCCGTTCGTGCTGATGTGGGGCGTCACCGGCGCCGCCTTCTACCTGCCGCCGGTCAAGGACGCGTGGCTGGCGGTCACCGGCGGGACGGCCGCCGACCCGCAGAAGTACTCGTTCACCGCCAACGCAGCCGCGCCCGGCACCCGGGAGATCGGCATCGACCGGGCGGCCGCGGCGGCGCTGGCCGAAACCCCCGGCGAAATCAGGTACCTCACCACGCCGCAGGACGGCTACTACAGCGTCTCCATCGCCAGTGAGGGCTACCAGCCCTACGGCGCTCGCGCGTTCTTCGGTGGCGACCACACGGTGTACGTCGACAGCCACGACGCCACCCAGCCGTCGCAAAGCCCGGGCACAACGGGAAACACCGCGCGAAACACCGGCGAACACAGAACCACGCCAGGCGACGGCGTGATCGAAACACTGGCCTTCGCCACCACGATGGTCTGCGTGGCCGGCGGGCTCGCCGTGCTCGGCGCCGGGCTCGCCGGCCGCTACCGCCCTGAAAGGGCACTGCCGGCACTCGCCGTCGTGGAGCTGGCCCTCGTCGTCCAGGCCATTGCCGACGTCACCGGCCTCCGCACCGGAGACCGCCCCGCCGAACCGGCCACGCACCTCGCCTATCTCGCGACGTCCCTCGTCCTGCTCCCCGCCGCCACGGCGTGGGCCGCCAACGAACAAGACCGCTGGGCCGCCGTCGTCATCGCCGTCGCGCTCCTCGCGCTCGCCGTCGTCGTGATCCGCGCGCAAACCACCTGGCGACCGGCATGAAAAGGCCGCCCCGGGGCAGGAAACCCCGAGGCGGCCCCGGAGCCGGGTCAGCCGCCGCGTCAAGGCGGACCCGGCACGTACCGAAAACTCAAGCGATCTTGAACGACTGTGCCGCCCCGCCGTTGCAAGTGGCCTGCACGAGCCGCACGGAGTCGGCCGTCGAGCCGCCCGGCACCGTCAGGCACTTGCCGCTGTGCCGCGCGGTCAGGTGGTAGTAGCCGCCGCCCTCGGACACCGGCAGCCACTGCTGGTTGGCGCCATTGCTGTAGGACCACAGCTGAATGCCGGCGTTGTCCGCGGTGGACACATCCTGGACGTCGAGCACTTCCGCCGCGTTGCCGCGGTTGTTCACGCGCACGTACCCGTCGCTGGTCGGCTGGAACTGGTACTGCTGCGCGTTGGTGGCGTTGCAGGTGTACTGCTGCACCACGGTGCCGTTGGTCGTGCCCGCCGCGGCCGCGTCGACGCATTTGCCGGTGGCCTTGTTCACCACCGGGTACCACGCGCTGGACGAGATCCCACCGGCGGGCGGCGTGGTGCCGCCGTCACCGGTCGCGCCGCCGAGCCAGCGCAGGCCGTCGAGCACGAAGCGGTTCTGGTCGGGGCTGGCGAACGTCGACGACAGCGCGGTGTTCGTGTCGTAGTTCATCTTGTTGTGGCCGAAGTTCGCGTAGATCATCTTGTAGCTCTTGTTCGTCCACATGATCGGGTAGTAGCCGCTGTACCACGTCTGCGACGGGTCGTCGCCGACCGGGAACGTGCCCGGGTCGAGCGAGGCCAGGATCGAGATGTTCGGGTTCTGGCGCAGATCCTTCTGCCAGGAGTACCACTCGCTGACCGACGACTGGATCGTCGCCGGCAGGTTCACCGTGGACGGGTGCGTGCGGTTCTCGATCTTCAACGTCTCACCGGTCGGGCCCCACGAGTTGGAGACGAAGCGGCCGGTGCCGAGGAAGTCGTTGTGGAACCAGTTCGAATACGACGGCGACGAGCTGTCGTTGTACGCCGTCACGTGGAAGCCGAAGAACCCGCCGCCGGAGTCCATGTAGCGCTTGAACCCGTCGAACTGCGCCTGCGACTGCGGCTGATCGTCGAGGAACATCACCACCGCGGCCTGCGAAGTGGTCAGCGAGGTGAGCTGGTTCCAGTTGTTGGTGGCCGTGAACGTGTAGCCGTTGGCCGCCGCCTGCTGCTGGAACCACGGGCGCGCTTCGTTTTCGAAGCTGATGTGCGCCGCGTCGTAGGTGCCGCTGTAGAACGCGAGCACTTTGAACGGCGTGGCCGCGGCGGCCTGTGGCGTGAGCGCGGGCGAACCGTACGCGAGGCCGAGGCACGCGGTGAAGAACACCAGCGCTTTCCCGGCCAGCCCGAACGGGCGTCGTTTGGCGAACATGGATGGTCCTTCCGGTGGGGAGGGGGGCAGGGGGAGGGGAAAGGAGAGGAGGAAGGGTTTTACTTCTTCACCACGGGAAACGCTGGTGGTAGCGCAGCCCGTAGCCATAGGGGAACAGCGCGGGCTTCCCGTCGCCGACGTTGATCGGCTGCTGGTCGGCGCTGCGCATCCAGGTGACCGGCAGCTTGGCGGTCGGGTTGTAGTCGCCGAAGAGCACGTCGGCCACGCCCTGGCCTTCGCTGCCCGGCAGCCACGATTCGATCAGGCCGGCCCAGTCCGGCAGCTGCTTGGCGATGTCCAGCGGACGGCCCGACACGAGCACGACCACCGTCGGCACGCCCGAGTCGTGCAGCTTCTGCAGCGTCGCGAGGTCGGTGGCGTCGAGGCCCATGTCCCCCGGCCGGTCGCCCTTCGTCTCCGCGTACGGCGTCTCCCCCACCACGGCGACGGCGACGTCGTAGGACTTGTCGATCCCGCTGCCGTCCTTGCTGAAGGTGACGGTGGACGATTTCTTCACGGTCTTCTCGATGCCCTGCAGGATCGTCGTGCCCGGGATGACCGGTCCCGACGTGCCCTGCCAGCCGACGGTCCAGCCGCCGGCCTGGTTGCCGATGTCGTCGGCGCTCTTGCCCGCCACGAAGACCTTGTTGTGGCTCTTGTCGAGCGGCAACACGTTGTGTTCGTTCTTCAACAGCACCTGTGACTCCCGCACCGCCTGGCGCGCGAGGTTACGGTGTTCCTGACTTCCGATGGTGCCGAGGTAACGCCGGTCGGTGAGCGGATGTTCGAAAAGCCCCAGCTGGAACTTCTTCGTGAGGATGCGGCGGTTGGCGTCGTCGATGCGGGACATCGGCACCTTGCCGTCCTGCACGAGGGAGCGCAGGGTGTCGATGAACTTCTGCCAGTCGTAGGGCACCATCACCATGTCGATGCCGGCGTTGATCGACGCCTCGACCTCGTCGGGCGTGAAGCCGGTCTGGCCGTCGATCTTGTCGACGCCGTTGTAGTCCGAGACGACGATGCCGTCGAACCCGAGCTCCTTCTTGAGGACATCGGTGACGAGGTATTTGTTGGCGTGCAGCTTCACGTCGTTCCAGCTCGAGTAGCTCACCATCACCGAGCCGACTCCGCGCTTCACCGCCTCCTTGAACGGCGGCAGGTGGATCGCACGCAGCTCCTGCTCGCTGAGCTGCGTGTTGCCCTCGTTGACGCCGCCGGTGGTGCCGCCGTCGCCCACGTAGTGCTTGGCCGTCGCCAGCACAGACGCCGGCCCGCCGAGCGAATGCCCTTGCAGCCCGGTGATGATCGACGTCATCTCCGTGGCGAGCTGCGGCACCTCGCCGAAGGATTCGTACGTGCGGCCCCAGCGATCGTTGCGGGCGACGCACAGGCACGGCGCGAAGTCCCAGTCGATGCCCGTGCCGGACACCTCTTCCGCCGTGGCGCGGCCGATCTTCTCCACCAGCTTCGGATCGCGCGACGCGCCGAGCCCGATGTTGTGCGGGAACACGGTCGCGCCGTACACGCCGTTGTGGCCGTGCACCGCGTCGACGCCGTAGATCAGCGGGATGCCCAGCGGCGTTGCCAGCGCGGCCTTCTGGAAGCCGTCGTACATGTCGGCCCACGTTACCGGCGTGTTCGGCGTGGGCTGCGAACTCCCGCCCGACAGCAGCGAGCCCAGCCGCGCCGTGGTCACGTCGGCGGGTGACTTCACGCCGAGCCGCTCGGCCTGCATCATCTGGCCGAGCTTGTCGTCGAGAGTCATGCGCTTCATCAAGTCGGCCACGCGCACCGAAACCGGCCGCCGCGCATCCTTGTAGGCGGGCTGGTTCCCGGCCAGCGCTGGCGCGTGCGCGCTCACCGTCAACGCCGCGGCCAGCACCCCCAGCGTGATCGAACGACCGACGCGCATCCGGCTACTCCTCGTCGAGAGACCAAACTTCACGCCTTGAATTAATACACAGCTTTCCCGAGTGGTCCAGACCTTGCGAACAAACCGGTTGCCGGTGACCGGGACCGCCGAAAGGGCGAACAATGCAGCGGTAGCGGGTAATCTGGCTCTCGGCCTGGGGAGGGACCATGACCCGGAAGTTCGTCGCGCCCGCACTCATCGTGCTCACCGTGCTGGTGATCGGTGCGCTCGTTTACACCTTCACGCGCGCGACGCCGAAAACCTCACCAGCCGCGGCACCGGACTGGATCACCACGGCGGCACCGGTCGACGGTGTCCGCCCGGGCGCGGACCCGGCCTCGGTCGTGATCCACGTGTCGCTGCCGGCCGGCGGCGCGGGCTGCTCGCGGTCACCGCGGGTGGAACCGCTCTCGGAAACACCGGACGAGCTGGCCACCGCCGTGAACGTCAACGTGGTCTTCGATTCGGCGAACCAGGCCTATGGCGGCTGCCCCACCAAGCAGCCGGCCGAAGTGCCGTTCACGCTCGCGGCGCCGCTCGGCGACCGCGCCCTCGTGCTGAACACCGAGGCCTGGCACCGCACCGGTACCACGTTCGCCCGCTGCGACAAGTTCCTCGGCTGCACCCCGCCCGCCGATCACTGCGCCGGACAGTGGGTGGACCGCGCGGTATTCGACCTCGACGTGCCGGTGAAGCACCTCAACGGCGTGCGCACGGTGCTCGCGTGCGACGGCAGCTGGCTGGTGCTCGACCTCGACCGCCACGTCGGCGACTGCCCGGCCGAAGGCACGAGCTGCGTCCCCGGTGCCGGGCCGATCCAGCGCATCGTCTATTCGTGGGACCCACGCGGCTGGAAGCTGGAAACCGGCACGAAAACCGGGACTTGCGCCGAAATCCGGGCCGCACTGCCGAAGTTCCCCGCCGCGTTGTGCGCGAAGCTGCCCTAGTCCGACCAGGGTGACGCCTGGTCGAAGTAGGCGTCGTCTTCGGCGTTCGACGGTGGCCGGGTCGAGGTGCGCCGCGCCGGCGGGGCGAGGCGTTCCGCGCGCAGCCGCTGGAATTGTTCCACCGTCATGCCCGGGTCGTCGTCCGGGGAGCGCGCCGGGGCCGGTTGGCCGGACAGCTGCTCGATCAGCCAGGTGACGTCTTCACCCAGCTGGAGCGCGACTTTGTCGTAGCAGTCCTGTGTGGCCTCGACAATGGCCGGCCGCGTCACCTCGAGGATCAAGGCAGCGAGCCGCGCAGGGTCCGCGTCAATCACCGACGGCGCGAGCCACAGGCGGCGCAACGCGCCCAGTGCGTCGACGGTGGCCTCGACCGTGCCGTCGAGGGCGTGGGCCGAGCCGCGGGCGTCCGCCATCAAAGCAGCGACCTGGGACAGCGCGGCCTCGCGGGCGCGGGCCTGGTCGATCAGGTCACGAGTACTGGGCATCGGGATCATCCTCGCTGAGCCGTTCGTACCCCAGCGACGCCAGCTGGTCCTCCTCCAGCACCGGCGAAAGGACCTCGTTCATCCGGTCACCGGCACGTCGGGTGGCTCGACCGGACAGCTCCATGATCAACGAACCCAGCGCGTCCGAGCCGGAACGCAAGGCGGTGCGCGAAATCGCCAAGCCCACCAGCAAACCGCCGGGCGCCACCGACACGGCAACCCCGTGCGATTCCGCCTTGCCCACCACCGGGCCCGAACGCGTGAACCGCGCCCGAAGCCTCCACACCAGCGCGCGCGGAAGCGTCCGCGATGCGCGCGGCTTCCAGACCGACATCGAACTCAGCCACGAACCTCACCCACTGGTCGATCGACGGCACCTCCGCGCCCACAGTCTGCTGCCGGGCCGTGCGCGGCAGCTGCAAACCCGCGGCCTGGTACGACGTCATGGTCAACCCACTGCAGTCCAGCCCCTGCCCGCGCGCGGTGCCGCCTCACACGTACGGCACGCCGACCTGCGACAACGCGGCGCGCACGGCTTTCGCGGCCGTCTCGTTGGGCGCCTTGACCGTCCGCCCGCTGGGCAGGTTGATGTCGACGCCCGTGCCCGGCTGCGGCGGGATCGCCACCGGCGGCCGGGGCTTCCCGGCGAACCCGCCAAACCCACCACCGCCACCGCCGGCGTGCGAGCCGTTGCTGTTGAACGACTGCGGCACGTGAGACGCCGAGCTGGTGGTGGTCGCGTCGGACCCACCCAGCTGCCGGCCCAACGAGGTCAGCTGGTCGATCGTCTGTTCCGAGAACGTAGCCGCCTGCCCGGTGAGCTGCCCGGTCTTCGTCTGCAGCCGCAGCAGGGTCTGCCGGGCCGCGGCCGCGCGGCTCTCCGGCGGCTGGATTCCGTTCACAGCCTGCGGTGCCTTCATCGACGCCGCGATTTCCCGCACGATCTGGTCGCGCACCTGGTCGTTGCGGATCTCGCCGACGTGCAGCGTCTGGGCCGCCGCGGCCGCGGCCTTGTCGATCTCGGCGCTCTCGTCGAGCAGGTCCTGGATCTCCTTCTCCAGGCGCTGCGACGTCGCGGTCGCGCGATCGGCGGTGTAGCCGGACGCGGAGTCGGCGAGCTGAGAGCGCTGCGAACCGGCTTGATCACGGACGTGGCCGACGGACGTCCGCAGCGCCAAGTGCCCGTCACGCGCGCCGTTGACGGCACCGGGGTCGTGCTTGAGCTTGGCCGCGAACTGGTTGGTTCGCGGTGTCCAGCCCGCCGCGCACGACCTGCTCGACCTCGGCGGTCACCGAAGCCTGCGGAGCGCGTCGCCGTGCTCCTCCTCCACCGTGGCGAACTTGCCCTGCGTGCGCCGCGCGGCTTCGCCGACCTGGTGGAACCCACCGCCGAGGGCGTGCAGCCGCTGCTGCAGCGAACGCATGCGCGCGCCGTACGCACCGGAGAAGCCGGACTCGTGGCCCATGTCGGAGAAATCGACCGTCACGTGCGGGGCGATGTGCCGCGAGCCCGCCTGCCGGACGTCGTCACCGAGTGGATCGACCTGGCGCGCGTACGTCTCGTAAGCGCCGTCGTCGGCGTGAAAACCAGAATGAAAACCGGACACACCCCGCCCCTCCCCTGAGCCGCGAGGGCCAGGTCAACGGACGGGTTGTGCCCGGACAGGCGAAATGACCGGATCAGGTGGTCAGCTGCCGGTGCCGTTCAGCACGCCGGTGAGCCAGTCGCCCTGGGTCGAGATGGCCTTGCCGTTGACCGCGACGGTCGGCGTGCCGAAGCCGTGCGCGCCGTTGGGGAAGTCCTGGGCCAGGTTCGGGTCGTTCTCCGTCTGCTGGAAAGCGGCCTGGATCTGCTGGTCGTAGGTCCCGGCGTTCACCGTCTGGTCGAACTTCGGGTCGGTGATGCCCAGGTCGTGGCCGAGCTTGATCAGCTGTGCCTTGTCGTAGCCACGGCCGCCCTCTTCCGGCTGGCTCTTGAACAGCGCGTCGTGGAACGCGGTGAACTTCTGCGACGAGACCGCGGCCAGCGCCGCGTTGGCCGAGTCGAGCGAGTAGCCCGGCGGGTCCGAGTTCTCGTTCAACAGCGTCACCATGTGATACCGCACGGTCAGCTGGCCGCTGTTGACCGCCTGCTCCATCTTCGGACCGTAGGTGTCCTGCAGCTGCTTGCAGTACGGGCACAGGAAGTCGGCGTACAAGTCGATGGTCTTGGGCGCGCCGGGCTTGCCGACGGAGACGACCACGCCGTCGAGCTTCTCGACCACGCCGGGGCCGAGCGTCGTGGACGTGGTCGGCGCGATGGCCGTGCCCTCGGTGGAGTTCTTGCTCGAGTTGATCCACACGACGCCGCCGATCACCACCGCGGCGACGACCACGACCGCCACCACGACGGCGATGATCTTGTTCCGGTCGCTCGAGGCACCCCTCGCCTGCGCGACCGACTTCGCGGCCTGCGCCTGGCGTTGGCGCTTCCGCGCTGCTTCACCCACGGTTCCTATTTCCCTTCAGCGATGCTCGGGGAGTACTCGTCCCCCAGCGCCGCGGAGCTCCCTGTCTCCGCGGAATCCTCCACAGCGGAATCCTCCACAGCCGCGCGCCGCCGTCCCCAGCCGAGCCAGCCGTCGACCGAGAAGAACGAACGCGGACGCACCATCAGCCACACGGCCAGCACCGCGAACCCGGTGTCGCGCAAGATCTCCTGCGGGTACTCGGTCTGGCCGGCGGCCACGTGCCCGCCGCCGCCGAAGCAGCCGCAGTCGATGCTCAGCCCGCGTGCCCACGACTGCGCGATGCCCGCCACGAGCACGGCCAGCATGACCAGCGCCGCGGTGGCGACCCAGCGCGTGGCCAGCCCGAACAGCAGCAGCAGGCCCAGCACCAGCTCGACCAGCGGCAACGCGGTCGCGACCGGCCGGACCAGCGCGCTCGGCAGCACGTCGTAGGCCTGCACGGCGATGAACGTCTGCCCCGGCGAGGCCAGTTTTATGGCACCTGAAACGAGCCACACGGCCGCGAGCCCGAGACGGGCGAGGGTGCCGATGGTGTCGAGCGCGGGTTGGGACAGTCGTCGCACACGCTTAGGCTAGCCGCCGGACCTGAGAACTTCGTGAGTTGTCAACACCCACCGAGGGGAGGCGGGCATGCGAGTTCGCGCGGTGGTCGCCGCCCTGTTGTTGCTGGTCACGTGCGTGGCCTGCGGTCCAGGAACGGTTTCGCCCGGCGATTCGCTCGTCAAACGCGCGCGTGACGGTGACCACCTCACGATCGGGATCCGCTTCGACCAACCCGGCCTCTCCCAGCGCACGGTCGACGGCCGGTTCGTGGGCTTCGACGTGGACGTCGCCAAGTTCGTCGCCGGTGAGCTGGGCGTGGACCCGGCCCACATCGCGTGGCACGAGACCACGCCGGCCACGCGCGAGTCCGACCTCACCTCCGGCAGCGTCGACCTCGTGGTGGCCACGTACTCGATCACCGACAAGCGCAAGCAGCTCGTGTCGTTCGCCGGGCCGTACTTCGTGACCGGCCAGGACCTGCTGGTGCGGCGCACGTCGTCGGACATCACGGGCCCGGAGAGCCTCAACGGCCGACGGCTGTGCTCGGTCACCGGCTCGACGCCGGCGCAGCAGGTGCGGGACAAGTTCGCGCAGGCCGTGCAGCTCGTCGAGTACCCGCGGTACCCCGACTGCGTCACGGCCCTGCTCGCCGGTCAGGTCGACGCCGTGACCACCGACGCGGTGATCCTCGCCGGCTATGTCGCGCAGGACCCCGAGCTGCTGCGCGTGGTCGGGCACCCGTTCTCGACCGAGCGCTACGGCGTGGGCCTGCGCAAGGGCGACACCGCGGGCCAGCACGCCGTGGACGACGCCATCCGCAAGATGGTCTCGGACGGCGACTGGCTACGGTCGCTGGAGGCCAACATCGGCCCGTCGAACTACCCGTTGCCGAAGCCGCCGGAGATCACCGAGCAGTGAGCCGCCTGGAAAACCTGCCCGACCTGCCGGTGCGCGCGGTGCTGCCCGACGTGCTGGCGGCGCTCGCGGACCACGGCACCGCCGTGCTGGTCGCGCCGCCCGGCACCGGCAAGACCACCCTCGTGCCGCTCGCGCTGGAGGACGGCGGGGGCCGTGTCGTGGTCGCCGAACCGCGCCGCCTGGCCGCCCGAGCCGCGGCTTCGCGGATGGCCGCACTGCTGGGTGAACCCGTGGGCGAGACGGTCGGGTACTCCGTGCGCGGCGACCGGAAGGTGTCTGCGCGCACCCGGATCGAGGTCGTGACGTCCGGTCTGCTCGTGCGGCGCGTGCAGAACGACCCCGAGTTGGCCGGTGTGTCGACGGTGCTGCTCGACGAGTGCCACGAACGCCACCTCGACGCCGACCTGCTGCTCGCCCTCCTGCTCGACGTCCGCGCCGGCCTGCGCGACGACCTGCGGCTGCTCGCGACGTCGGCGACCGTCGCCGCCGGACGGCTCGCCGAGCTGCTCGGCGACGCACCCGTGGTGACCGCGCACGCCCGCACCTACCCCGTCGAGCTCACCTACCGCGCGCCCATCCGCGGCGCGCGGATCGAGGCCACCGTGGCGTCGACGATCCGGCTGGCACTGTCCGAAGGGGACGGTGACGTGCTCGCGTTTCTGCCCGGCGCCGGGGAGATCGCGCGTACGGCCGCGCAGCTGGGCTCACTCGACGCCGACGTGCTGCCGCTGCACGGCCGCCTCACCGCCGCCCGGCAGGACGACGCGCTGCGGCCCCGCGACCGCCGGCGCGTGGTGCTGGCCACGGCCGTCGCGGAGTCGAGCCTCACCGTGCCCGGCGTGCGGTCCGTTGTGGACTCCGGGCTCGCCCGCGTGCCGCGAGTGGATCACCGGCGCGGCCTCGCCGGGCTGGCGACCGTGCGCGTGTCCGCGGCCGTCGCCGAGCAACGAGCCGGGCGCGCGGGCCGCGAAGCACCCGGCCGCGCGTACCGCTGCTGGCCGGAGCACGAGCAGGCGACGCTGCCCGCGTACCCCGAGCCGGAGATCCGCACGGCCGAGCTCGCGCGGTTCGCGCTGGAGCTCGCGTGCTGGTCGACCCCGGACGGCAGCGGCCTGGCCTGGTGGGACCCGCCGGGCGAGGGCGCGCTGGCCGCCGCCCGGACGTTGCTGGTCACGCTGGGCGCGACGACCGCCGACGGCACCATCACCCCGCGCGGACGCCGGATGGCCGACCTCGGCCTGCACCCGCGGCTCGCCCGCGCGCTGCTCGACGGATCCGCTGCCGTGGGTACGCGAGTGGCCGCCGAAGTCGTGGCGCTCCTCGACGCGGGAGCGCAGCTGACCGACGTCGAGGCCGAGCTGCGGCGCCTGCGCAGCGGCACGGACGACGCGGCGCGGCGGTGGAAAACGGAGGTCCGGCGGCTTTCGGGCTTGGTGAAATCCCCTGCCAGTACGGGCAAACCCGACGCCGCGTTGGTCGTCGCCCTGGCTCACCCCGAACGGCTCGCGAGGCGTCGCACGGGAGGCGCGCCCGTGTACCTCATGGCCGGCGGTACCGCGGCCGAGCTCCCCGCGGGCAGCGGTCTCGGCAACGCCGAATGGCTGGCCGTCGGCGAAGCCACGCGCGACCCCGGCCGCGTGCAGGGCACGATCCGGCTCGCCGCCGTCGCCGACGAAACCCTCGCCGTGCGGGCCGCCCCCGCCCTGGTGTCCGAAGTGGACGAAGTCGCGTGGGACGGCGACGTGGTGGCCCGGCACGTCCGCCGCCTCGGCGCCATCGTGCTGGCCGAACGCCCGCTGCGTTCACCGCAACCCGGGCTCGTGCACGAAGCCCTGGTCACCGGCCTGCGCACCGAAGGCCTGGGCCTGCTGCGCTGGAACGAAGACGGCCGGCGCCTGCGTGAGCGGATGGCGTTCCTGCACCGCGTGCTCGGCGCCCCGTGGCCGGCCGTCGACGACGACACCCTGTTGTCCGAAGTGGACAGCTGGCTCGACCTCTCCCGCGCCCGCCGCCGCACGGACCTCGCCACGGTCGACGCCGGCAGTGCCCTGCGCGGCCTGCTGCCGTGGCCCGAAGCCGCGCGCCTCGACGAGCTGGCGCCCGACCGCCTCGAAGTCCCGTCCGGCTCGCGTATACGCGTGGACTACACCGCCGACCAGCCCGTGCTCGCGGTGAAGCTGCAGGAGACCTTCGGGTGGACGGCCACCCCGACCGTCACCGACGGCCGCGTCCCGGTGCTGCTGCACCTGCTCTCCCCCGCCGGCCGGCCCGCCGCCGTGACGGCCGACCTGGAGTCGTTCTGGCGCACCGGGTACGCGGCCGTGCGCGCCGACCTGCGCGGCCGTTACCCGAAACACCCCTGGCCCGAGGACCCCGCGACGGCCACGCCGACGCGCCGCACCACCCGCAGGTCGCGCTGACCCCTGTCGAAGGTCGGGGGTAGCGCGAGCCGGAAGTCCGATGTCCGCGGCGCCCCTCGAATCGCAGACTTCCTACCCAAGGGATCGAACCCATGGGAGGGCACATGATCACGCTTCGCGGACTGACGAAGCGCTACGGGGAGAAGACTGTCGTCGACGGGCTCACGTGCGCCGTCGCACCCGGCAGCGTCACGGGGTTCCTCGGGCCGAACGGTTCGGGCAAGTCGACGACGATGCGCATGACGGTGGGCCTCGACCGGCCCACGGCGGGCAGTGTGCTGGTGAACGGCAAGCCCTACGCCGAGCTCAAGCACCCGCTGCGGGAGGTCGGCGCACTGCTCGAAGCCGAAGCGCTGCACCCGGGCCGCAGCGCCGGGCGGCACCTGCTCGCGATGGCGCGCAGCAACGGCATTCCCGCGTCGCGCGTCGAAGAGGTGCTCGCGACCGTCGGGCTCACCGACGTCGCCGGCAAGCGGGCGGGCCAGTTCTCGCTCGGCATGGGGCAGCGGCTGGGGATCGCGGGCGCGCTGCTCGGCGACCCCGGCGTGCTGATGTTCGACGAGCCGGTGAACGGCCTCGACCCCGACGGTGTGCGCTGGGTGCGTCAGCTCATGCGCTCGCTCGCCGAGGAGGGCCGCACGGTGTTCGTATCGAGCCACCTGATGAGCGAGATGCAGCTGACCGCCGACCACCTCGTGGTGATCGGCAAGGGAAAGCTGCTCGCCGACGCACCCGTCGACGAGTTCATCGCCGGCAACTCGCTCAGCTCGGTTTCGGTGCGCGTGCCGACGCCCGTCGAGCGCGACACGCTCGCGCGGCACCTGCTCACGCGCGGCGCGGCGGTTGAGCCAGGCGAGGCCGACGAGTTGGTGGTGACCGGCGCTGGCGTCGGCGAAGTCGGCGATCTCGCGCACGAGCTGGGCGTGCGGCTGCACGGTCTGGGTGAGCGGACGGCCTCGCTGGAGCAGGCGTACATGGAACTGACCGCTTCGTCGGTGGAATACGGGGTGACGGCATGACGACCACGCAGGTACGCGCGGGCGGCGGGCTTTCGGGGGCCGTCGCTTCGGAGTGGACGAAGTTCTGGTCGGTGCGCGGCACGTGGTGGAGCCTCGCCGGCGGGGTGCTGCTGATGCTGCTCTACAGCGGCGTGTCCGGGCTGTCGCAACGGCTGGGCGACACCGAACCACCGCAGGGCCCGCACGACATCGTGGTGAACGGCTCGATCTACCTCACCGAGTTCTGCGTGATCGCGGTGGCCACGCTGTTCGTCACCAGCGAATACGCCAGCGGCAGTATCCGCTCGACGCTGCAGTGGGTGCCGGTGCGCTCGACCTTGGCGCTCGCGAAGGCGGCCGTGCTGGTGCCGGTGCTCTTCGCCTACGGCGTGGTGGTGGCGCTGCTGGGCATGGCGACCTCGGCGGTGCTGATGCCGGGAGCGGCCGTGACGACGACGTTCGGCGACGGGTTCGCGGCGGCCGCGGGCATGGGGGCGTTCTTCGCGCTGCTGGGGGTGCTGTGCGCGGGCATCGGGTTCGCGCTGCGCAGCGCGGCGGGGACGATCGTGGTGACGATGGTGCTGCTGCTGCCGTTGCCGATGCTGCTTTCCGCTTATGTGACACCGGAAATCATGAACTACTTTCCGGCGTTCGCGGGGCTCAACGGAATGGTTCCCGCAGGGGAGACGAACCCGTTGCTGGGTGGGGTTTCGCCGTACTCGCCCTGGGTGGGAGTGCTGATCTGCCTGGTGTGGGCGGCGGCGGGCCTATTCCTCGGCACTTCGGTGCTGAAGCGGCGTGACGCCTGATTTCTTTGCCGGAGGGGCCCCGAGCGCGAGGGGCCCCGTCACCGGGTGAGGGGCAGGCCGAGTCCGGTGAGGACCGCGCGGGCGCCGTCGGCGAGTTCCTGCTTGCCAGGAGGATTTGTCGACCCGGTGCCGGCGAGCGCGTCGAAGATCGCGCCGTCGAGCCAGTTGAGCAGCACGCGGGTGTGCTGCTCAGCCCGCGGCGAACCGGCCGCCGCGAGCAGTTGGACGCAGCGGTCCCGGATTTCACGGCCGCCTTCGGCGTAGGCGGCGCGCAGCTCCGGGCGACGCGTGGCTTCGAGCGCGAACTCGTAGCGGGCGAGCATGCGGGTGCGACCGGCGGTGATGGCGGCGTGGACCGTCGCGGCCAGCACGTCGGCGAGATCGCGCGCGTCGGGATCGATCACGGCCTGGTCGAGCTCCACCATTCGCGCCATGGCGAGCTCCAGCAGCGCGAGGCGGGTGCGCGCGTAGTACGACGTCGAGCCGGCCGGCAGACCCGCCGCCCGATCGACTGCGCGGTGGGTGAGCCCGCGCATGCCGTCGGCCGCGATCACCTCGATGGCCGCGTCGCCGATCGCCGAAATCCTGTCCACGATCACCACTCTACAGGTGTAGAGTCCTCTACAGACGTAGAGGAGGCGGTCATGCGACACGCGGTCGTGATCGGCGGCGGCATCGGGGGACTGTGCGCGGCGATCGGCCTGCACCGCACGGGCTGGCGAGTCACGGTGTACGAGCGCGCGCCGGAGCTCACCGGCATCGGCGCCGGGATTTCGATCTGGCCCAACGCGCAGCGGGCGCTCACGGAGCTGGGTGTCGAGGCGCCGCTGAGCCCGCAGCGCGACGGCGTCCTGCTCGACCCTCGCGGCCGGCGGCTCGCGGGCTGGGACATGAGCGCGTACGTCCGGCGCTACGGCCTGCCGCTCGCCGCGATCCACCGGGCGGACCTGATCGAGGCCCTGTGCTCGGTGCTGCCGGAGTCGAGCCTGCACACCGGCGTCGAGGTGCTCTCCGCCACGCCCGACGGCGTCGTCCACCATCCGAGCGGCTCGATCCGCGCCGACCTGGTCGTGGCCGCCGACGGCATCCACAGCCCCGTGCGGCAATCCCTGCACCCGCACGCTCGCCTCGCCTACAGCCGTGGCACGGCGTTCCGTGGCATCGCCGAGGTGCCGTCACGCTTGAGCACCGCTTGGGGCCGCGGCACGGAAGTGGGGATCCTGCCCCTGCTCGACGGGCGCGTGTACTGGTGGATCGCCGAGGCCCGCCCGGAAGGCCTCCGGCACGAGGACGTTCGCGCCTACCTGCTGGACACCTACGGCGACTGGCACGCCCCCGTGCGCTCCCTGATCACCGCGACGCCGGAGATCCTCCACCACGACCTCTACCACCTGGCCACCCCGCTGCCGACCTACGTCGCGGGTCGCCTCGCCCTCCTCGGCGACGCCGCCCACGCCATGCCGCCGTACCTCGGCCAAGGCGGCTGCCAGGGCATCGAGGACGCGGTCGTGCTGGCGGCTGCTTTGGCTTCGACCTCCGATGTGGCCGCGGGCCTGCGCGAGTACGACGCGATGCGCCGGGCGCGGAGCCAGCGCGTCTGGCGGACGTCGATCCGGGCGGGCTCGCTGGGGCCGCTGCTGCGCAACCCGGTCGGGGCCGCCGTGCGCACCGCGGTGCTGCGACTGGCTCCGCCGTCGGCGATGGCTCGGGCGGAGAGCTGGATCAACGACTGGACCCCGCCGCGGCTGCCCCGCCCGGCTGACCTGTCGTAGGCGCCGTTACTCCGCTTCTCCCCCGACCAACCCCGCTTCGAAGGCCGTGATCGCCGCCTGGACGCGGTTGCGCGCGCCCAGGCGGGTGAGGATGGTGCTGACGTGGGCTTTGACCGTGCCTTCGACGACGAACATCCGCGAGGCGATGTCGGCGTTGGACAGGCCCGTCGCCAGGAGGGTCAGGACTTCGCGTTCGCGGGCCGTCAGAGCGGCGATGCGGTCGCGCGCCGCGGCGCCGCGGGTGAGGGCGCCGCCGGAGAGGCGGGCGATGACGCGGGACGCGACTTTCGGGGAGAGGAACGCGGCGCCGTCCGCGACGGCGTGGATGCCGGAGAGCAGTTCGCGCGGGTCGCCGGCCTTCAACAGGAACCCGCTGGCGCCGAAGCCCAGGGCGCGTTCGATGTAAGCGTCTTCGCCGAACGTCGTCAGGATGATCACGCCGACGTCCGGCAGCACGCGGCGGATCTCGGCGCCCGCGGCGAGGCCGTCGAGCACCGGCATGCGGATGTCGAGCAGCACCACGTCGGGGCGGGTGGCCAGCGCCTGGGCCACGGCTTCGCGGCCGTCGCAGGCCTCCGCGACGACCTCGATGTCCGCGTCGGCCGCCAGGATCGCAGCAACACCAGCGCGGATCATGGCCTCGTCGTCGGCCAGCAGCACCCGGATCACGGTTCGTCCTCACTGTAGAGATCCTTCGTCACGAGCCGGTCGCCCTCGAAGCAGAGCCGGATCGCGGCGTAGCGAACGTTCCACCAGCTGCGCGAAGTGCCGTAGTACTCGCACGTGCTCCCCGCGGGCTTCGGCGGCTCCCCGTACTGCGGTTTCGACAGCCTTTGCTGCGCAGGCAGCAGCGGCGCGATCGACGCCCGCGTCGCCCCGAGCCGGATCTGCTGGTAGACCCCCATTGACACCTGCGAGCCGTACCACTGCACGAGGAACGCCACCCCGCTTCCGCCGATCACCACGCCGAACAACGCCAGCGGGATCACGATCGCCTGCACCAGGCTGCGCCGCACGTCGCGCCGCGCCAGCTCCCACTCGCGCGCCGACTCGGACTGCTCGACGTCGGCGCCGTCCTCCGGAGCCGGCCCCGGAGCGGAGTCGTGCGGCAGCGTGGCCACGACCTCGAAGCCGCCGTCCGCGTTGGGTCCCGCCCGCAGCGCACCCCCGACCAGCCGCACGCGTTCGCGCAGCCCGATCAGCCCGCGTTTACCCGACGCCCCCGGCAACGGACCCGCGGGCGGCCGCGCGTTCCCCACCCGGATCTCGGTGCTCGCCGGCGAGCTGAGCACCCGCACGGTCACGGCCGCGCCCGGCGCGTGCTTGGCGACGTTCGTCACCGCCTCCTGAATCACGCGGTAGGCCGCCCGCGCGACCATCGGCGGCGTCGCCTCGAGACTGTCCACTTGCGACTCGATCAGCAGCCCCGACGCGCGGGCCCGCTCCAGCAGCTCCCCCAGGTCACCCTGTACGGGCTCGATGGGCGCCGCGTCCTCCCGCAGCACACCGATGATCTGGCGCAGCCGCTCGGTCGCCGTCGCGGCGTTGGCGCGCAGGTCACCGGCCGCGGCGCGCTGCGTGTCGTCGAGACCACCCGCCACTTCGAGAGCGGCGGCGCGCACGGCGATGAGGCTCAGCTCGTGGCCCAGGGAATCGTGCATGTCGCTGGCGATCCGCGCGCGTTCACGCAGCCGGGCCTGGTCGGCGACGAGCTGCTGGCGGCTCTCCATCTCCTCCGCCCGCCGCCACCCCGCGCGCGCCAGCTCACGCCGCAGCCGCACGTGGCGCCCCAGCAGCCACGGCGCGACCCCCGCGAACGCGAGCACCCCCAGCATCGCGCCCCACGCGCCGAACCCCGCCGAGGGCAGCACCAGCGCCACGGGCAGTCCGGCCAGCGCGATCCCCGAACACGTCAGCACGGCCACGCGCACCTGCGTCATCCGCAGGCCGGCGAGGTACCCCACGGTGACCATGAGGAAGACCTCCCACACGGCCACGCGCCCGCCCCAGCCGAACGCCACCACCACGGCCGTGGCCATCGTGACGATCAGCGACACCGCCGGCAGCCGGCGCCACGCCGCGACCGACACGGTGGTGGCGGCCAGCCCGAAGATCAGCTCCCACGGGTTTGGGTTGTTCGAGGCGTCGATCGCGACGACGCCGGACAGGAAGACCCAGAGCAGGACGTCGAGCACCACCCGCCACCTGCGCCTGGTCACCTCCCTCATGGGCGCTGACGCTACAAGGCCCACGGCGGCGGTCACCACTGTCGAAAGTCAACCGCTGAGGCATGATGGCTCACCATGGCTGAGCGCACACTCGCCGAGCAGCTCGGCGGCCCCCTGCCCGACGGCATCGAAGCCCTGCCCGAGGACGCGCGGCAGGACCTCGCCGCCGCGTTGCGCGACGCGCGGCACCGGCAGGCCAAAGCCCTCGCCCAGGCGGGTGAGGACGGGCTCAAGTACGTGCCGGCGCTCCTGCGCGGCGCCGTACGCAAGGCGGTCGGTCTGTGAACCCGGAAATCCTCAAGCTCGCGCGCGTGCTCGACGTCGAGCCCGAACGGCTGGCCTACCTCGCCGACGTGGACGTCGCCGACCTGCAGCTGTTCCGCGAACAGGTGACGACCACGCTGTTCGACGCGAACCTCGTGGTGCTCGAACGGATGGCGCTGGCCAGCCGGCTGCTGCCCGCGCCCGTGGTCGCGAAGATCGCCGAGAAGGTGTTCGGACCACTGCTGTGCGCGCGGATCGCCGGGCTGGTGGACGTGTCGCGCGGCGTGGACGTCGCGAAGCGGCTGCCGCCGAAGTTCCTCGCGTCGGTGGCCGCGGAGCTGGACCCGCGGCGCGCGACGTCGATCATCACGCGCATCCCGTTCGACACCGTGGTCGCGGTGGCCGCGGAGCTAACGCGTCGGGAGGACTGGATCACGCTCGGCCGGTTCGTCGGGCACCTGCCGGACCCGACCGTGCGGCGCAGCCTCGCCGTGCTCGAGGACGCCGCGCTGCTGCGCACCGCGTACGTCCTGGACGACAAAACGCGCATCGACCACGTGATGGGCCTACTGCCCGAGGGCCGGCTCCCGCGGCTGATCCGCGCGGCCGGCGCCGACGAATCGCTGTGGGAGCCGGCGCTCGACGTATTGGCCAACATGGGGAAAGCTCGCCGGGAAGCGGTGTTCCCGCTTCTCGACGAGCTTCCGGACGAACTACGCGGCCGCGCTCAGGCGGCGATCAAATAAATCCCGTACGCGACCACCGCGGCGCACACGGCGAAGCACACGATCGAACCCGTGAACGCCGCGACGCCGGAGCCGCCTTGTTCACGCGCGGTTTCGCGCGCCGAAAGCCCGCGGATGCCGTAGGCGAACAGCACCGTGAGCACCACCGCCGCGGCCAGCGCGACGACGAAGACGGTGCCGAGGGCACCCCAGTCGATGTCCATGTCCGCTCCCTCAGGCCGCGACCGGAGCGGCCTTGGCGGCGTCCGGCTCGTCGTTGACGGTGTTGGCGCTCACGGGGTTGCGGCGCGACGCGAGCCAGATGCCCAGCGCCACGAGCACCCCGACGGCGCCGATGAGGATCGTGCCCCAGCTGCCGCGGGTCGAGACCGCCGCCGCAATGGCGCCGACGATGGCGGCCGCCGGCAGCGTGAGCACCCAGGCGATGACCATCTTGCCCGCGACGCCCCAGCGGACCTCCGCGAGCTTGCGGCCGAGGCCCGAGCCGATGATGCCGCCCGAGGTGACGTGGGTCGTCGACAGCGCGAAGCCGAGATGCGACGACGCGAGGATCACGGCCGCGGAACTGGTCTCCGCGGCGAAGCCCTGCGGCGTCTGGATCTCGGTGAGCTTCTTGCCCATGGTCTGGATGATCCGCCAGCCGCCGAGGTAGGTACCGGCCGCGATCGCGAGGCCGCACGCCCCGATGACCCACAGCGGCGGGTTCGAACCCGGCGCGAGCGTGCCGCCGGCGATGAGCGTCAGCGTGATGACACCCATGGTCTTCTGCGCGTCGTTGGTACCGTGCGCGAGCGAGACGAGGCTGGCCGAGAGGACCTGGCCGGTCTTGAAACCCTTGCCCACCACGCGTTCCTTGGCCGTCTCGGTGATGCGGTAGGTCAGGAACGTGCCGATGAGCGCCACGACCCCGGCCACGATCGGCGACGCGACCGCGGGGATCAGCACCTTCTCGACGACCTTGCCGAAGTGCACGGCGTCCGCGCCCGACGCGATCCACGTCGCGCCGATCAGACCGCCGAACAGCGCGTGCGAGGAGCTCGAGGGCAGTCCGACGAGCCACGTGACGAGGTTCCAGATGATGGCGCCGACGAGCCCCGCGAAAATCACCACCGGGGTGACCTTCGTGTCGTCGACGATGCCGCCGGAAATCGTTTTCGCGACCTCGATCGACAGGAACGCTCCGACCAGGTTCAGCACGGCCGAAATGGCCACGGCGATTCTGGGCTTGAGGGCTCCCGTGGCAATAGAAGTGGCCATGGCGTTGGCCGTGTCGTGGAACCCGTTGGTGAAGTCGAAGGCAAGTGCCGCGACGATCACCACCAGGACAATGAGGGAAAAGTCCATGGGCGTTTCTCCAACTCGGTGGTCGTGCTGTTGAGAAGCTACCCATCAACCGAGCGACGACTAATCTCGTACGAGTGGCCGCTGGTTGAACTCTGTGTAAACGAGTGCGCGCGCGGGCAGGTCCATTTCCCGCATTCACCTGGTGATCAACCGATCGACTAGCCAGGTTGGGTGAATCCGTGTTTGCACTGTTAATTCCCTATGTCGGAATCATGCGCTTTGGGGTGGTGCCAGCCCTACCCCGAATACTCCGGTGCAGCCCAGTGCTTCGGCGGCCGCCGGCTGCGACGGTGGTAGTCCCACGGCGAGAGGGGTCGCCCGGATGACCGCCACAGCAAGCGTTTCCACGTCCACTGCCACTGATGTGCACCGCCACCTCGGCTGGGCGCTCGCCGCCACCGTCGCGTCCGGCGTGCTGATCCACTTCGGGCTGGGGTTCGAACCAGTCGCCGTGCTGGCGTGGCTGGCGCCGCTGCCCGTACTTCTGCTGGCATCTCGCACGGGGGCGTGGGTGGCGAGCGCGGCGGCGTTCCTCGCCTACCTGGGCGGGAGCGCCGGCAGCTGGCACTACTTCCTGAACTCGCAGGCGGTGCCGGTGCCGGGCGCGCTCGCGATCCTGCTGGGGTCGCCGGTGCTGTTCGCGGCGACGGTGGCGCTCTTCCGCCGGCTCGTACGGGTGGGACGGCCGGTGCTCGCGACCGTCGCGGCGCCCGCGGTCTGGACCGCGGTTCTGTACGGCGTCTCGGTGGCCAACCCGTTCGGCGTGATGGGGACGTTCATGACCAGCCAGGGCGACCAGCCCGACGTGCTGCGCCTCGCGTCGGTGCTCGGCGGGTGGGGTGTGGAGTACCTCGTGCTGCTGGCGCCGGCGGCGCTCGCCGCGGTGCTCGCGCCCGGTGTCCGAGTTTCGGCGCGGGTCGGCATCACCGTGGTGACAGCCGCGGCGATAGGCGGCGCGTTGGTTTTCGGCGCGACGCCGGCTGCGGTTTCCGTGGGCCAGGTGCGCGTCGCGGTGGTGGCGCGCAGTGAGCCGGCGTGGGCAGCGGATCCGGATTCTCCTGCCGGCCAGCGCGTTCTTCAGTCCTATGTAGACGCTCTCATCGCGTTGCCGGCCGACGTCCGCATCGCCGTGCTCCCGGAAGCCGCGTTCGGCACCGACCGCGCCCGGCTGGCCGGCCTCATCGGGCCGTTGGCCGACGTCGCCCGGGCCAAGAACCTCCACGTTGTGACCGGCGCGATCGTGAAGGACCCCGGTCACCAGGCCTACAACACCGCCCTCGACGTGCCCCCGGCCGGCCCGACCGTCGAATACCGCAAGTGGCGCAACGGGTTCTCGCCCGTCACATCCGGCCACGACCTCGCCCGCCTCGCCGGGCAGCCCATCGGCCTCGAGGTCTGCATGGACGTCAACGGCCCGTCCCCCACCCGCGACTACGCCCGCACCGGCACCGGACTGGTGCTGATCCCCGCCTCCGACGAGGACGTCGACGGCTGGCAGCACAGCCGCACCGCCCTGCTTCGCGGCGTCGAGCACGGCGTGTCCGTGGCCTGGAGCGCCGCCCGAGGCAACTCGATCCTGAGCGACCCCCGCGGCCACGTCCTCGCCCAGACGCGCACCGGTCCGACCCCGATGGCCGTCGCAGTCGCCGACGTCCCCCTCGGCACGGGCGACACGCTCTACAGCCGCTTCGGCGACTGGTTCGCCTCGCTCTGCTGCCTCGCCGCCGTGGCCGGGCTCGTCTTCACCCGCGGACGCGCCACTCGCCCTTGAGGCGCCGCTCGCCTTTGATGGCAGCGCTCGCCCTCGAGGGCAGCGACCGTGCCCCAGCTCGCACTGGCGTTCCATGATCATCACGGCCTACGGTGAGAGCGTGAACTACCAGGGCACCCGCGTCACCCGCAGTGCGCTCCCCCGCTCCGCGACCGTGCGAGCGCACCGGCGAGCCAGCTGCGCGAGGTGACCCTGCGGGCCGGCGACCACCAGCACACGGCCCTCGCCGCGGGACCGGAGGACAGCGAGCCCGTCCTGCTGCTCCACGGCTGGCCCGAGTTCGCCGACTCGTGGACCGCCGAACTCCACACCCTCGGCGACGCCGGCTACCACGCCCTCGCCGTCGACCAGCGCGGCTACGCCCGCGAGGCCCGCCCGGCGGGCGTCGAGCGCTACTCCATCGACACCCTCGTCGCCGACACACTGTCCTTTGCGGACACGCTCACCACCGGCTCCGCGGCCCCGAGGCGCTTCCACCTCGTGGCCCACGACTGGGGTGGCATGGTCGCCTGGGTGTTCGCCACGCGGTACCCCGAGCGGCTCAAGTCGCTCACCGTGCTGTCCACGCCGCACCCCGGCGCGCTGAAGCAGGCGGCGAAGGACGAGGAGCAGCAGAACCACGACCTCGACTACGTCCGTTTCTTCCGCGCGCCCGGCGGTGTCGCTGAGGCGTCGATGCTGGCGGACGGCGCCGCTCGCCTGCGGGCGGCCTACGCGGGCCGCATCGCGGAGCACCAGGTCGAGCGCAACGTCGCGCGGCTCACCGAGCCGGGCGCCCTCACCGCGACGCTCAACTGGTACCGCGGCGCCACCGACGACGAGTTCACCGTCCCCGCCGGCCGCATCACGGTGCCGACGCTCTACGTGTGGGGCGCCCAGGACACCAAGCTCGGCCGCACGGCCGCCACGAACACCGCGGAGTTCGTGGACGCCGCCTACCGGTTCGAGGTCTTCGAGGACGCCGGCCACTGGCTGCCGGAGGAAGCGGCCGACCGCGTCAACCCGCTCCTGCTCGCGCACCTGTCAGCCCACAGCTGAGACGGTTGAGGCTTCATCCCATCCGCTCACCCCGCCGCCACACCGCGTGGGTGAGCGGCACGCCCGGCCGGTACGCCAGGTGTGTCACCGAAGGCGCGTCTAGCACGTGCACGTCGGCCCGCGCGCCCGGGCGCAGGTAGCCGACATCGTCGCGCCGCAGCGCCCGGGCGCCCCCGGCTGTCGCCGACCACACGGCTTCCCCCACCGTCATCCGCATTTGCAGCACGGCCGTGGTCACGCAGAACGCCATCGACGTGGTGTACGAGCTGCCCGGGTTCGCGTTGCTGGCCAGGGCGACGGTCGCGCCCGCGTCGAGCAGCCGCCGCGCCGGCGCCAGCGATTGCCTTGTCGACAAATCGCAAGCCGGCAGCAGCGTCGCCACCGTGTCCGACGCCGCCAGCGCCTCGACGTCCTCGTCACTCAGGTACGTGCAGTGGTCCACGCTCGCCGCGCCCAGCTCCACTGCGAGACGCACCCCAGGGCCCTCGCCGAGCTGGTTGCCGTGCACCCGTAACCCCAGCCCACGTTCGGCCGCCGCCTTGAGCACCCGAGCCGACTGGGCCTCATCGAACGCCCCCGTCTCACAGAACACGTCGGCCCACCGCACGTGCGGCGCCACTGCGTCGAGCATTTCGCCGCACACCAGGTCCACATAGGACTCCGCGTCGGCGCCCGGCGGCACGAGGTGCGCGCCGAGATAGGTGACCTCGTCGGCCACCGTCGCCGCGATCCGCGCCGAGCGGGCCTCGTCGGCCACGGTCAGCCCGTACCCGGTTTTGGTCTCCAGACAGGTGGTGCCCTGCGCGGCCGCTTCCTCGACGTGCCGGCGCAGGTTCGCCGCCAGCTGCTCGTCCGACGCCTCCCGCGTCGCCCCGACCGTGACGGCGATTCCGCCCGCCGTGTAAGGCTTTCCGGCCATCCGCGCCTCGAACTCGGCCGTGCGGTCGCCGGCGAACACTAGGTGCGTGTGGCTGTCGACCCAGCCGGGCAGCACCGCGCGCCCCTCGACGTCCACGCGCTCGTCGGCTGCCGGCGCCTGCGCGGCCGGTCCGGCCCACGCGACGGCACCGCCGTCGAGCACCAGCGCCGCGTCGCGCAGCCGGCCCAGCTCGGGGTCGTTGGTGGTGAGCTCGCCGATTCCCGTGATCAGAATTGCCACAGCGCCTCGATCTCCTCGGCCAGTACGGTTTCCGGTCGCTCCAGGAGCACGTGCGCACCCTCGCGCACCACGTCACGACCCGCCACCACGACGTGCCGCACGTCCGCGGCCCCCGCCGCGAACACCACCCCGGACGGCTCGATCCCCGCCGTCCGCACGGAATCCAGCGCGACCGTGACCAGGTCCGCCCCGGCGCCGACGGCCAGCCGGCCCACCTCCGGCCACCCGACGGAAGCGTGGTCGGTGCCCGCCGCCAGCAGCTCGTCGGCGGTGAACCGGCCGCGTTCCTCGCTGGCCAGGCGGTCGTCCAGCTCCAGCGCGCGGGTCTCCTCGAACGCGTCGACCACCGCGTTGCTGTCGCTGCCGACGCCCAGCCGGACGCCCGCGTCGAGCAGCTGCCGCGCCGGGCCGATGCCGTCGCCGAGGTCGCGCTCGGTCGTCGGGCAGAAGCACGCGGCGGACCGTGCCTCACCCAGCCACTTCACGTCTTGGTCCGTCAGGTGCGTCGCGTGCACGGCGACGAGCCGCTCACCCAGCACCCCGTGCTCCTTCAGCAACCCGGTCGGCGTCCAGCCGTACGCCGCTTCGCACTGCTCGTTCTCCGCGCGCTGCTCGGACAAGTGAACGTGCAACGGCCGCTCGCCGGACACAGCCTGGTTCACGGTCGACAAATCGTCCGCCGGCACTGCGCGTACGGAGTGAATGGCCCCGCCGACGCGGAACAGTTCGTCCTCCGCCAGCGACGCCACGCGCGAAGCCCACTTCTCGGCCGAGCCGTCGGAGAAGCGCTGCTGCACCTCGTCCGGCGCCACGCCGATCCCGCCCGCGAGGTAACAGGTGTCCAGCAGCGTCAGCCGGATCCCCGCGTCCCGCGCGGCCTGGCGCAGCGCGTCGCCCATCGCGTTCGGCGACGCGTACGGGTGCCCGCCCGGCGCGTGGTGCAGGTAGTGGAACTCGCCGACGCTCGTGTACCCGCCGAGCACCATTTCCGCGTAGACGCCGCGTGCGAGCCGGTAGTACCGGTCCGGGTCGAGGCGCGCGGCCAGCGAGTACATCCGCTCGCGCCAGGTCCAGAAGGTGCCGCGCTCGTGGTGCGTCCGGCCCCGCAGCGCGCGGTGGAACGCGTGCGAGTGCCCGTTGGCGAACCCCGGCAGCGTGAGCCCGGCCAGGACGGTCCCGGACTTCGGCGCGCCCGACGTGACCGACGTGATCCGCCCGTCGCGCACCACGAGCAACACGGCTTCGGCGATCCCGTCGGGCAACCAGGCCCGTTCGCACCAGTACGTGGTCATCCCGCCAGCCGCTCCAGCACCCCGGCCAGCGCCCGCGCGCCGGCCTCCATGTCGTCGGCCTCGGCGAATTCCTCCGGCGAGTGGCTGATGCCAGTGGGGTTGCGTACGTAGAGCATCCCGGCAGGCACGAACCCGGCCAGGATCGCCGCGTCGTGGCCCGCTCCGGTCGGCAGCTCGGGCACCTCGCCGAGCCACTCCCCCAGGTCACGCCGCAGCTTCTCGTCGAACACGACGTCGTCGGAGTACGACTCGCGTGTGACGGTCAGCGAGCAGCCCTCCGCTTCCGCCGCGGCCCGCGCCGCGTGCGAAATGTCTTCGACGAGCTCCGGTGTCACCGTGCCGGGCACGCGCGCGTCGAGCCAGAGGTCCACAGTGGACGCGATGACGTTGGTGCCACCCGGCGTCGGCACGAGCCGGCCGACGGTCGCCCGCGCGTCCGCCCGCGTCTTCGCCAGCCGCCGCACGGCCACCACGGTCTCGGCCGCGGGCAGCATCGGGTCCACGCGGTCGGCGATCAGCGTCGCACCGGCGTGGTTTCCCTGGCCGGCGAACGAGAACCGCCACCGCCCGTGGGCGATCACCGTACTGCCGACCGCCACTGCCGACCCGAGGTCGATCAGGCCGCGGCCCTGTTCCACGTGCAGCTCCAGAAACCGGCCGATGAGCCCCAGCCGCTCGGGCTCCGCCCCGATCCGGTCCACGTCGAGACCGGACTTCGCGGCCGCCTCCCACAACGTGACGCCGTCCGGGTCCCGCAGCGCTCGCGCTTTGTCGGCGTCGATCGTGCCGGTCATCAGCCGCGAACCGAGGCAAGGCACACCGAACCGGCCGCCTTCCTCCTCGGCGAACACGACCACGGCGAACGGCTTGGCCGGCCGGACCCCCTTGGCCTGCAGCGTTTCCACGGCCGCCAGCGCGCTCGTCACGCCGAGCGGCCCGTCGAACGCACCGCCGCCCGGAACCGAGTCGAGGTGGCTGCCGGTCACCACGGCGTCCGGCCCCGGCGCGCCCCACCAGGCCCAGAGGTTGCCGTTGCGGTCGGTCTCGACCTCCAGGCCCAGCCGCTGCGCGCGTTCGACGAACCACGTGCGCAGGTCGTGCTCCGGCGCGTCGAACGCGTGCCGCGAGTAGCCGCCACGCTTCGCGTCGCGCCCAACGTCGGCGATCTCGCCGAGCAACTCGGATGCTGTATTCATACCGCCTCCGCGGGAAGAAGTACGTCGGCGGTCACGAGTTGTCCCGCATCGGAATTCGCACGCCACGCTCGTCGGCGACCTCGGCGGCGTGGTCGTAACCGGCGTCGACGTGGCGGATCACGCCCATTCCCGGGTCGTTCGTGAGCACGCGCTCGAGCTTCTGCGCGGCCAGCGCCGTGCCGTCGGCGACACTGACCTGGCCCGCGTGGATCGAGCGGCCCATGCCGACGCCACCACCGTGGTGGATCGACACCCAGCTCGCGCCCGACGCGGTGTTGACCAGCGCGTTGAGCAGCGGCCAGTCGGCGATCGCGTCGGACCCGTCGGCCATGGCCTCGGTCTCCCGGTACGGCGAGGCGACGCTGCCGGAGTCGAGGTGGTCGCGCCCGATCACCACGGGCGCCTTGACCTCGCCGCTGGCCACCATCTCGTTGAACCGCAGGCCCGCCAGGTGACGCTCGCCGTAGCCGAGCCAGCAGATCCGCGCCGGCAGGCCCTGGAACGCCACGCGCTCGCCGGCCAGCTTGATCCAGCGGGCCAGGGACTCGTTCTCCGGGAACAGCTCCAGCATCGCGCGGTCCGTGGCCGCGATGTCCTCGGGGTCGCCCGAGAGCGCCGCCCAGCGGAACGGGCCGTTGCCCTCGCAGAACAGCGGGCGGATGTAGGCGGGCACGAAGCCGGGGAAGTCGAACGCACGCTCGCAGCCGCCGAGTTTGGCCTCGCCGCGCAGGGAGTTGCCGTAGTCGAAGACCTCGGCGCCGGCGTCGAGGAAGCCGAGCATCGCGTTCACGTGGTCGGCCATGGACTCGCGCGAACGGTCGGTGAACTCGTCGGGCTTCTTGGCCGCGTAGTCGTGCCAGTCGTCCACGCTGACGCCCTTGGGCAGGTACGACAGCGGATCGTGCGCGGAGGTCTGGTCGGTGACGATGTCGACCTCGACGCCGCGGCGCAGCAGCTCCGGCAGCACCTCCGCGGCGTTGCCGACCACGGCCACCGACAGCGGCCGGCGCTCCTTCTTCGCCGCGGTGACCCGTTTGATGGCGTCGTCGAGGTGGTCGGCCACCTCGTCGAGGTAGCGCGTCTCGACGCGGCGGTGCGCGCGCTGCGGGTCGCACTCGACGACGAGCGCCACGCCGTCGTTCATGGTCACCGCGAGCGGCTGCGCGCCACCCATTCCGCCGAGGCCCGCGGTCACGGTGAGCGTGCCGCGCAGGGTACCTCCGAACTTCTTCTTCGCCACGGCGGCGAACGTCTCGTAGGTGCCCTGCAGGATGCCCTGCGTGCCGATGTAGATCCACGAACCGGCCGTCATCTGGCCGTACATCGTGAGGCCCTGCTGCTCCAGGCGGCGGAACTCGGGCCAAGTCGCCCAGTCGCCCACCAGGTTCGAGTTCGCGATCAGCACACGCGGCGCCCACTCGTGCGTGCGGAACACGCCGACCGGCTTGCCCGACTGCACGAGCAGCGTCTCGTCATTGTCCAAAATGGTCAGTTCACGCGTGATCGCGTCGAAGCTCGGCCAGTTGCGCGCGGCCTTGCCCGTGCCGCCGTAGACGACCAAATCCTGGGGCCGCTCGGCAACCTCAGGGTCCAGGTTGTTGTGGAACATCCGCAGCGCGGCTTCGGTCTGCCACGACTTCGCGGTGAGCTGGGTGCCGCGGGCGGCACGGACGATGCGAGACATTCTCAGACCTCCAGACGGGCGGCGGCCAGGACAGCGCCGGAGCGGACGAGTTCTTCGGCGGCCGCGATCTCGGGCGCCAGGTGCCGGTCGGGGCCCGGGCCCGCGACCTTCGTGCGGAGCAGGTCGCGCACCGCGCCGGTGATCGGCGACGGTTCCAGCGGCGCGCGGAAGTCGAGCGCGCGAGCGGCGGTGAGCAGCTCGATCGCCAGCACCGTGTTCAGGCCTTCGACGGCCTTGCGCAGCTTGCGCGCCGCGGACCAGCCCATGGAGACGTGGTCCTCCTGCATCGCGCTGCTCGGGATGGAGTCGACCGACGCCGGCACCGCGAGCCGCTTCAGCTCGCTGACCACCGCGGCCTGGGTGTACTGCGCGATCATGTGCCCGGAGTCGACGCCCGGGTCGTGCGCGAGGAACGGCGGCAGGCCGGCCGAACGCGCCTTGTCGAGCATCCGGTCGGTGCGCCGTTCGGCGATGCCGGCTACGTCGGCGACCGGAATCGCGAGGAAGTCGAGTACATACGCCACGGGCGCGCCGTGGAAGTTGCCGTTGGACTCGACGCGGCCGTCGGCCAGCACCACGGGATTGTCCACAGCAGACCGCAGCTCGCGGTCGGCCACGAGCTCGGCGTGCGTGAGCGTGTCGCGCGCGGCGCCGTGGACCTGTGGTGCGCAGCGCAGCGAGTACGCGTCCTGCACGCGGTTGCAATCGGGCCCGCGGTGGCTTTCGACGATCTTCGAGCCCTGCAGCGCCGCGAACATCCGCGCCGCGCTGACCGCCTGACCGGGGTGCGGCCGCAGTGCCTGCAGGTCGGCGGCGAAGGCCCGATCGGTGCCCAGCAGCGCCTCGACGCTCATCGCCGCGGTGAGGTCCGCGACGTCGAGCAGGTTGTGCAGGTCGGCGGCCGCGAGCAGCAGCATGCCGAGCATGCCGTCAGTGCCGTTGGTGAGCGCCAGGCCTTCCTTCTCGGCCAGCACGACGGGCGTGAGGCCGGCCGCGCGCAGGGCGTCGGCGGCGGGTTTGCGCTCACCTTCGTGGTCCACTTCGCCTTCGCCCATCAGCGCGAGCGCGATCGCCGCCAACGGCGCGAGGTCACCCGAGCAGCCGAGCGAGCCGTACTCGTGGACGACGGGCGTGATCCCCGCGTTGAGCAGGCCCGCAAGCGCTTGCGCGGTCTCCGGCCGCACGCCGGTGTAACCGCTCGCGAGCGTGCGCAGGCGCAGCAGCATCAGCGAGCGCACGACCTCCGCCTCCACCGCCGGCCCCGCGCCCGCGGCGTGCGAGCGGATGAGGCTGCGTTGCAGCGCGGTGCGGCTCTCCAGGGGGATGTGGCGCGTCGCGAGCGCGCCGAAGCCCGTCGAGACGCCATACGTGGGCGAGGTCGCGTGCGCGAGGTCCTCGATGTGCTGGCGGGTGGCGGCGAGGTTCTTCTCGGTCGCCTCGGTGAGCCCGACGTGCGCGTGTCCGCGGACGACGTCGACGACGTCGGACGCGGTCATCGGCTTCGAGCCCAAGAGCACTGGTTCCGGCATGTTTGCCATTGAAACAACGATCAGCGCCCGGGCGGGAGAGCCGAGTTGGCGCTAGTGTCTGGTATCCAAGACACAGCGAGGTTGGAGCTTCGCTGCGTGGCACGAGCGTCCCGCTCGTGCACCCTTCCGGAAGGTGGGTCCAGTGGAAACGTCTTCGCTCGGTGACACCGGGGTCGAGGTAACCAGGTTCGTCTACGGCGCCGGTTCCATCGGGGGCATCGGCAGCGCGGCGGCCACTCGGGGGCTGGGGATCGACGGCGCGGACGGGCTGCGCCGGCTCAGCGAGGCCTACGACCTGGGGATTCGCACCATCGACACCGCCGACAGCTACGGAGGTGGCGAGAGCGAGCGCACGGTCGGGCGCTGGCTGGCGGAGGAACCGCACGACGACGTGGTCGTGCTGACCAAGGTGGGCGGCCGCGTGCGCCCCGATCAGCCGGACATCGACCTGTCCGGGCCACACGTCGAACGGCAGCTGGCGGAGAGCATCCGGCGCCTGGGCCGCGTCGACCTCTACCTGTCCCACGCTCCCGATCCGCGCACGCCGATCGAGGAGACGCTCACCGCGTTCGCCGTCGCGCGGGAAGCGGGGCTGATCCGCGCTTACGGCGTCAGCAACGTCGATGCAGCGCTCCTGGACGCCATCCTGGACGTCGCCGCCAAGAGGTCGCTGCCTCGCCCGGTGTGCGTCCAGAATGGACTCAGCCTGCTCAATCGCGCTGACGAACGCGACCTGCTGCCGCTGGCCGCGGCGGAGGGCATCGGGTACCTGGCCTACTCACCCCTCGCGGGCGGCGTGCTCTCCGACCGGTACCTCGACGGAGCCGCGCCCGCGCCCGGGAGCCGCATCGCCCTCGCCGGGGATCGGTACTACGCGGGCATGCACTCGGCAGACAACCTCACCCGGGTCGGCGCGCTGCGGGATCTCGCACGGGACAACGGAATCAGCACGGCCGGGTTGGCGCTCGCCTGGCTGCTGGCACACCCTGCGGTGACCGCGCCGGTCGTCTCGCCCAGCACCGAGGCCCAGTGGCAGGCGGTCCGCGAGGCCGCCGGCGCGGACCTCGACGACACCCTGTTCGCCGCGGTCTCGGCCGTCTTCCGCTGACCCCCGCACCGACCGGAAGGAGCGACGTGAGCAGTTCGGACGTTCCGGCCCTGCGCAACGGCCTCGCTGTGCTGCGGCTGCTCGCGGGCCACGCCGGTCCCGTGTCCGCGGCGACCGTCGCCAGGGACCTGTATTTGCCGCGGTCGACGACGTACCACCTGCTCAACGAGCTCGTCGCCGCCGGTTTCGTCGCCCACCTCCCGGCCGAACGCCGCTACGGCCTCGGGATCGCCGCGTTCGAGCTCGGGTCGGCGTACCTGCGCCACGACCCGCTCGAACGGCTGGCCGCGCCGTTGCTGCGCAAGCTCGTGGACCGCGTCGGCCACACCGCGCACCTGGGTGTGCTGCACGGGAACGAGTCGCTGTACCTGATCAAGGAACGCCCGGCGCGACCGGAAACGTTGGTCACCGACGTCGGCGTGCGGCTGCCCGGGCAACTCACGGCGTCGGGGCGGGCGATCCTGAACCACCTGCCGGCCGCCCACGTCCGCGCGCTGTTCCCGATGGCGGCTTCGTTCGTGCTCCGGACTCAGCGTGGGCCGGATTCGCTGGCCGCGCTGCGCCGGACGTTGGCCGCGGAACGACGGCTGGGCTGGGCCGTCGAGGACGGACACGTGACGGACGGGTTCGCCTCGGTCGCGGCGCCTGTGTTCGACCACGGAGCGCGGCCGATGGCGTCGATTTCGGTGACACTGCGGCATCTTTGCCCTGACGACAGGCCGTGCGGCGAGACGTTTCCTGAGTACGCGGCGGCGGTTGCCGAGACGGCCGCGGAGCTGACGAGCCGGATCGGGGGCACGACGCCGCAGTGAAAAGGCCCGCTTCGCCACCCCTGGAATCCAAGGAGCGGCGAAGCGGGCCTTTCGTCGGGCGAATCAGCGGTGCGAAGAGATCACCATCGCCGAGGTGCCACCCCGGCGGACGGGTTCACCGGCCGCGAGGATCTTGCCGCCCGGCTTGAACTCCAGCCCGGCCGCGACACCGATGGAGCTGACCTGGCTGAAGCTCTGCCCCAGCGCTTCGAGCCCCTTCGTGGTGGGCAACGCGAGGAACGCCGGCTCCGCGTCGGACGTCTTCGCGTTGCGCTGCGACGCACGCGGCGCGGCGATCGCGTCCGGCAGGCTCATGCCGAGGTCGAGGCGGTTGACCAGGACCTGCAGCACGGTCGTGATGATCGTGGCGCCGCCCGGGGAACCGACGGCGAGCACGGGCTTGCCGTCCTTGAGCACGATCGTCGGCGACATGCTGGACCGCGGGCGCTTGCCGCCGGCCGGCAGGTTGGGGTCGGCCGCGGTGCCCTGGGTGGGCGTGAAGTTGAAGTCCGTGAGCTCGTTGTTGAGCAGGAAGCCGCGGCCCGAGACCGTGATGCCGCTGCCGGCGAGCTGCTCGATCGTGTTGGTGTAGGAGACGACGTTGCCCCACTTGTCGCTGACGACGAAGTGGTTGGTGTGCTGCTCGTTGCCGTCGGACGAAGCGGCGGGCGCGGTGGTGCAGCCGCCCTTGTGGGAGTACGGGTCACCGGGCGCGACGGGGCTCTGCCCGGCCTTGTTCGGGTCGATCTGGCACGCGCGCGTGGCCGCGAACTGCTTCGACAGGAGCTGCTGCTGCGGGACCTTCACGTACCGGGAGTCGCCGATGTAGCGGTTGCGGTCGGCGAACGCGAGGCGGCTGGCCTCCAGGTAGTGGTGCAGCGCCTGCGTGCGGTCCATCTTCGACAGGTTGTAGTTGCCCAGGATGTTCAGCGACTCCCCGACGGTGATGCCACCGCTGGAGGACGGGGCCATGCCGTAGACGTCGTAGCCGCGGTAGTTCACGCGCGTCGGCGAGCCGTCCAGTGCGCGGTAGGCGCGCAGGTCCGACAGCTGCATCGGGCCGGACATCGGCTTGATCGGCGCACCGTCGGCGACCGGCGGCTTCTGCACGGTCTTCACCAGGTCACGGCCGACGGAACCGCCGTAGAACACGCCCGTGCCCTCGCGGCTGATCTGGCGGTAGGTGTCGGCGAGCTCCGGGTTGCGGAACACCGTGCCGACCTTCGGCGCCTCGCCGCCGGGCAGGAACAGCTTGGCACTGGGCGCGAAGTGCGACAGCTTGTCCTTCAGCGACGCCGTCTCGGAGGAGAACTCGGGGTTCACCACGAATCCGCGCTCCGCGACCTGCACAGCGGGCTTGAGGTTGTCGGCGAGGCTGAACTTGCCCCAGCGCTGCAGCGCGCGCTGCCACGTGGCGAGCATGCCGGGCACGCCGACGGACCGGCCGCTCTCCACGGCGGTCTCGAAGTCGTAGGCCTTGCCGGTGGCCGGGTCGACGAACATGTCCGACCCGTCGGCGGCCGGCGTGGCCTCGCGGCCGTCGATGGTGGAGACGCGCTTGGTCTTGGCGTCGTAGTAGACGAAGTAGCCACCCCCGCCCAGCCCCGCGACGTACGGGTCGGTCACGCCGAGCGTCGACGCCACGGCGACCGCGGCGTCGGCCGCCGTGCCCCCCTTGCGCAACACGTCGATGCCCGCCTGGGTGGACTCGACGGTGTCCGAGACGACCGCGCCGCCGTACCCCTCGGCGACCGGCTGCTTGCCCCCTTGCTGCGCCTGGGCCGCGGGCACCGCGGTCCCCACGGCGACCCCCGCGGCCAGCAGAACGGTAAGTATTCGACGACGGCGCATGGCACTCCCTTTCTCAGACCACCCAGGGCCTTCCGGGACTCCCGACGAGATACGGACCACACCACGCACTCGCCGGTGAGCTTCGTGGTCGGAGGTTTACCACCCGTTGGGGTTCGACAGGAAGCTGACTTGAGGCGGATTTAGGGTGGTTGCTCCGTACGCCCACTCTCGTCCCGTCTGCCCCACGCCGCACGCTGGGCTCACTCCGCTTGAGCAGCCACCTCCTTGATGCCCTCAGCCAGAGCGAGAACGAGATCCGAACCGCGGGCACGGCGAACCTCAGTGGCCAATCGAGCCAATGCATCGTCATCGCCGACGATGTCGAGCAGCACGGCGACGCCCTCGTGGTCGAGCAGGCCAGGCATGTGTGAACCCAGAAGCCAGGCTCCCGCGAACTGGGGATCGAAGCCGTTCCGCTCGAGAACTTCGAGTTCCTCGTCGTATATGCGATCCAGGTATGGCCCGCACGAGTACCAGCCGATCATCATTCCGAGGTCGATGGCATCGTGCGTAGTCGTGAGGCGTCGATCCCACCAGGTCAGGAGCTTGAGCAAAGCCAAGGCCGGTACTGCGGGAACCTTGATGACGAGCTCGCCGGGCAGGCGCACCTGCTCGGCTGTTGCCACAGCTTCGCTCAGGCCGCGGACATTCATCCGGTGGTCGTCGGGCCAGAGGATGGTCCGATCTGCCTCCTCGATGCCGCCGTAAGGCACCACATCAACCTCGACGCCCTCCACGAGGAACGAATGGAAGCTCCGGTCACGCCGTTCGAGTTGGCTCACGAACCGTTCGAAGTCGTCCCAGGTGCCTATCGCAGCGGCGATGTCGATGTCCCGGGTGGCCCGTTCGGGTGGGCCACCGACCAGCCCGATCGACAGGATCGTGCGCGCTGTCGCCCCGACCACGAGATAGTCGACTTCTTCCCCGCGGGCGACGACATCCACCCGGGCCAGCACTCTCGCGGCGAGGAGAAGATCAGGTTCGGTCGATGCGCTTAAGTCGATCATCGCCCCTCCTGATCCGGTCTCCGTGCTCACGCTGGCGGGGGTCGCCGGACGCCAGCAGGTCTGCGTAGATCAACGGGGCCGGCACAATCCAGGACTCCGGCTCGGGCGACTGCCAGAATCGCGTCCGGATATGTACGTTTGCGTCGTTTTCCGCCCGAGCCAGACGGTGCCGGCCGATGAGCTTGACCGGCAGCCGGTCGGCGTAGAGCGTGAGTGAGGCGGGCCGCAGATGCCGATCGATGAGGCTCGCTCCCGATTCCCCGCCGACCTGGACTCCCAGGGAGAGCATCTCCACTTTCGCCTTGCTCCACCACGAAAGGTCAGCCGTGACGAACTCGGCCAGGACGAGCGAGGAGTCCAGGGTGGTCGAGTAGGCCTCCGACCAACGATCGAGAAGCTCGGCTCCGTGAGCGAGCCGCCGCTCGTTCCGAGCCTCATACAGGTAGCCGGCACCGGAGAGCTCATCGATCACCGTCTTGACCGTGCCGAGCGAAACACCGCTTGTCTCAGCCAGTCGACGGTACGGAAAGGCGATCGCCTCCGGCCAGCTGAGCAGGGCAAAAAGGACCTGAAGTCCGGCCCGGCCAAACGCCCCCGCACCTCGCAACGAGGTTCGTCCGGCAGACTTGGCGGGCTTGCGGCGGCCCCGGACGTCGATCAGGACGTCGTCCCAAGCGAGGTGGGCATTGCCCGCGGTGTCCGCATAGTCGATCCCCCGGGAACGCAGCACCTCGGCGACCGGTTCGCCGAGGTGCGTGGTGAACAGCAGAGGCGGAAGGACCGGCGGAAAATGGACTGCCGTGGCCAGCTCCGCGGTCACCCGCTGCTTGGCCTCGACGACGTACGTCCGGGTGGCACCGGATGCCGTACTGAGCTTCACGACGGCATCCATCCGATGCCCTCGCAGCGCATCGGTCTCCCGCGCCTCGGTGTTCAGCACTTCGACCCGGAGACCCAGTTCCTCGAGTCGGGAACACACCTCGGCAGGCCAGCCCATCGCGTTCAGTAAGCCTTCATGTTCATTCGAATTGAACATGCTCATATTTTGAACGCGCCCGCGCCTTCCCGCAACCTGCCACGCCGGACAGACGCCCACCCGCACACAGCAACCAGCCCGCGGGCCAACGACGAAGCCCCCACCCCTGCCACCCGCACCCGCACCCGCACCCGCACCCGCACCCGCACCCGGCAACGCAACACAACCCACCACGATGGGGGTCCAGGGGGCGCAGCCCCTTGGCGGGGGTTTGGGGGTCCGACCCCCAAAAGACACCCGACACAAGAAAACCGGCTCACGCTCCCAGTGAGCATGAGCCGGCCATTCTTGTGGAGGTGCCGGGAATTGAACCCGGGTCCTCTAGCGTCTTGACAGGGCTTCTCCGTGTGCAGTCCACTCTGTCTCTACTTGGCCCCTTCAGTCACGTGAACAAGCTGAAGTGACGAGCCCAGCCACTGTTTGCTTCCCAACCAGGCCCCGTGACCGGGTCTGGCGGTAAGCCTCCTAGCTGATGCCGGCTACCGGGTCGGAGGCGATCCCGGGCCGACAGACTCACTCTGCTACTTAGGCAGCAAGAGCGAAGTCGCGCTGGCTATTGGCCTTGGCGCTTATTGGTTTGCGATGACGCTTGCGGTGGTCTCTCGCCTGCACCGACACGCTTCCCCTGACTCAACGTCCAGAGTCGAAACCGTTCACCCCCTTGTAGGTGCTACATAACCTCACCATCATAACGCGTCCGGCAACCTGGTTGATTCCCGGAGGCATGGGGCGGGGTGGGGTTGGCCCTACCCGGAACATGCCCGCGCGCCCCATTCAGGTGAGGGCCCGGCGAAGCGATGCTGAGCAGGTCGTTCGCTTGGAGAAGGAGCCCCGCCATGGTCACCGTGTCCGCCGCGAGGAGGCGCCACCCGCCGTTGGGTCGGGCGCTGGCGTTTCTGCTGCTCAACCTGCCCTTGGGCATCGTCTCGTTCACCCTCATCACGGTGCTGCTGTCGGCCGGCGCCGGGACGCTCGTGGTGTGGCTGGGAGTGCCGCTGCTGGGACTGCTCGTCCTCCTGGCCCGTGGGGCCGGCCGGATGGAGCGCGCGCGGGTGTTTTCGCTGCTCGACACGTACGTGGACAGCCCGTATCTGCCGCTGCCGCCCACCGGCCCGCGCGCTCGCTGGACCACGCGGCTGAAGGACGGCGCCACGTGGCGGGACCTGTCGTACTTCTTCCTGCTCTTCCCCGTCGGTCTCGTCGAGTTCGTGCTGGTCGTGACGTTCTGGGCGACGAGCCTGGGCCTGGTCGCGCTGCCGATCTACTACCGCTTCCTGCCCGAGGGCGCCTGGTACTTCCCGGGATACGATGTGCGGTGGCTCACCGTCGACTCGACGGTGAGCGCGCTGCCCTGGGCGGCGCTGGGGGTGCTGTTCGCCGCCCTGTCCGTGGCGCTGACCAGGGGCCTGGCGGCGCTGCACGGCGGGCTCGCCGTGGCTCTGCTGCGGCCCACCGTGTCCCAGCGCCGGCGCATGGAGCGCTCGTGGCTGGAACTCGACGAGACGAGCACGGTGACCGGATGAGCACGGAGCAGCAGCTGCCGGAGCATCCCCGGCCGAACCCCGCGCGCACGATCGTCTACATGATCACGAGCTTCGTGTTCCGCCTGGTCCAGTTCGTGCTCATCGTGGTGGGCGCGACGGTGGGCGTGGGCACGGTCGTGGTCTGGGTCGGGTTCCCGATCCTGCTCGCGACCACGGCGTTCGTCCGCTGGTCAGGCGACGCGGAGCGCCGGTGGGCGCACACGATGCTGCGGACGCCGCTCACGAAGGTCGAGCGGCTGCCGCTCGAGGGCCAGTCGATGACGCGCCGCTGGCTCACCCGCCTCACCGACCCGACGACGTGGCGTGACCTCGCGTACCTGATGATCGCGTTCCCCCTGGCCTGCGTGGAGCTACCGGTGGCGATCGCGTCGATCGTGCTGCTCCCGATGGCGATCTGGGTGACGCCGTGGCTGGGCTGGCTCCACGGCAACCTCGCCCTGTCCCTCCTGGGCCCGAACCGCACGAAGAAGCTCGAGGAAAAGGCCGAGCACCTGCAGGCCTCCCGGGCCCGTGGCGTCGACGCGGCGGAGGCCGAGCGGCGACGCATCGAGCGCGACCTGCACGACGGCGCCCAGCAGCGGCTCGTCGCTGTCGCCATGAGCCTCGGGCGCGCGAAGTCGAAGTTCGACAACGACCCCGCCGCGGTGCGCGACCTCATCGACGAAGCCCATGCCGACGCCAAGCTCGCCGTCTCCGAGCTGCGCGACCTCGCGCGCGGCATCTACCCCGCCGTGCTCGGCGACCGCGGCCTCGACGCCGCGCTTTCGGCCCAGGCCGCGAAGTCGCCGATCCCGGTCGACGTGAGCGTGGACGTCGAGCCCCGCCCGCCGGCCGCGGTGGAGACCACCGCGTACTTCATCGTCGGCGAGACGCTCACCAACATCGCTAAGCACTCCGGTGCCACCGAGGCGGTCGTGAAGGTGTGGCGCAGCGAGACGCACGTGATCGTCGAGATCACCGACAACGGGCACGGCGGCGCCGAGGTGCGTCCCGGCGGCGGGCTCGCCGGCCTGGCCGACCGCGCCGCGACCATCGACGGCGTGATCACCGTGGTCAGCCCCGTCGGCGGACCGACCGTGATCCGGGCGGACCTGCCGTGCCAATGGTGACCCGCTCGTGAGTGAATAGCCCCGGAGCTTTTCTCTCACGAGCCTGGGGGCCTGATGCGAGTAGTGATCGCCGAAGACGCCGTGCTGCTGCGGGCGGGGGTCACGCGCCTGCTCGCCGACGAGGGCATCGAGACCGTCGCCGCCGTCGACAACGGTGACGACCTCCTCGGCGCGGTCACCGAACACCGGCCCGACCTCGCGATCGTCGACGTGCGCATGCCGCCGACGTTCACCGACGAAGGCCTGCGCGCGGCCCTCGCCGCGCGCACCGCTGTGCCCGGCTTACCCGTGCTGGTGCTTTCGCAGTACGTCGAGGAGAGCTACGCCGTGGAGCTGCTCTCCGGCGGCGCCGGCGGGGTCGGTTACCTGCTCAAGGAACGCGTCGCCGACGTCGCCGACTTCCTCGACGCCGTGCGCCGTGTCGCAGGAGGCGGCACCGCGATCGACCCGGACGTGATCGCGCAGCTGATGGCCCGCGGGCGCCGCAACCCGCTCGACGCGCTCACCGCGCGCGAATCGGAAGTGCTGGGCCTGATGGCGCAAGGGTTGTCGAACACGGCGATCGCCAACCGGCTCGTGGTGTCGCACGGTGCCGTCGAAAAGCACATCGGCAACATCTTCTCCAAGCTCGGTCTCGAAGCCAGCTCGGAAGAACACCGGCGGGTGCGAGCGGTCCTGACGTACCTGGGCCGCTGACTGCCGTCACCCGTATTGGCGGCAGCACGCGCGTAAGCGCCTCGCTTACCATGGACCAATGTCTGGTGAGGAGTTCCCGGTGACCGACCGTAGCGTCCGCTTCTTCGGCGGTCCGCTCGACGGCCGTGTCCAGGAGCTCACCGACGAGGAACCGGTCCCAGGCACGATCGTGCGCCACATCCACCTCCACGGCGGCCCGAAGATCGAGACGCTGTACGAGCTCGGCATGACCGATCACGGCTGGGAGTACCGCGTGAGCGCCACCACGCACTCGGAACCCACGCACTCCGAACCCGAGTCCGACGGCCTGAGGTAGGGACAACCCCCGTATCGACCACGGGCTGGCCGGAGGTCGAACTCGGCGGCTCACCCCGCTGTCTCAAAAGCCCGCGGCGACCAGCCTTAGAGCCATGACGACGAGCCTGCTGCGGGTCAGCACACCGGTCGCTCCCGGCGGCCGCGACAAGTTCCTCGACGTGGTGCGGGCAGGCGCGATCCTGGCCGTGATCACGCAGCACTGGGTGATGCCGGTGCTCTCCTACTCCCACGGCACGCTGGCGACGGGCAACGCGCTCGCGACGCCCGGCTGGTGGGCTATTACCTGGCTTTCGCAAGTGATGCCGTTGGTCTTCTTCGCCGGCGGCGCGGCGAACCTGATCTCCTTGCGCCGCGCGGAATCCTCCCGCGCGTGGCTCGCCGCGCGCGTCCGAAGGCTGCTGGTGCCGGTGCTTCCGCTGCTCGCCGTGTGGCTCGTGGTGCCGGATCTGCTGCAGGGCATGGGAATTCCGGCGCAGCCGCTGCAGGTGGCGAGCTCGATCGCCGCGCAGCTGCTGTGGTTCCTGTCCGTCTACCTGCTCACGGTGCTGCTCACGCCGGTGATGGTCGCGGCGCACCGCCGCTGGGGCCTGTGGGTGCCGCTGGTGATGGCCGTGGCGGGCGCGCTCGTTGACGTCGCGCGGTTCGCCGACCTCGGTCTGATCGGGTACGTCAACGCGGTTTTCGTGTGGGTGGCCGTGCACCAGCTCGGTTTCGCTTACGTGGAAGGCCGGCTCGGTGAGCTGACCCGCCGTGGTGCGCTCGCGTTGTCCGCCGCCGGTTTCGGGGTCACGGCGCTGCTGGTCGCGTTCGGTCCGTACCCGGCCAGCATGATCGGCATGCCGGGCGCGCCGGTGTCGAACATGAGCCCGCCCACCGTGTTGCTGCTGTTCCTGGCCGTGGGTCAGCTCGGTCTGCTGCTCGCGTTCCGCCCGCAACTGGTCGCCCTGGCCACCCGGCCTGGTGTCGGCACCGCGCTGAGCTGGATCGGCGCGCGGTTCATGAGCGTTTACCTCTGGCACATGCCGGCCCTGATCGTGGTCTCCGGGGTGACGGTGCTCGGCCTCGGGTACGCGAGCCGACGCCCGGTTCGGTGCTGTGGGCCGTGATGGCGCCGGCGTGGTTCGCGCTGTGCGCGGCCGTGCTGCTGGTGCTGCTGCGGCTGTTCTCCCGCTTTGAAACGCAGCGCGACGACGCGGTGATCACCGCTCGAACGCCGCAGCTCGTGCTGGCCGGGCTGCTCGCATCGGGTGGCCTGCTCGGGCTCGCCGCGCACGGGTTCCAGCCGCTGAGCGAAGGTTTCGCCCACGGCCCGATCCCCTGGGTCGTGCTGCTCGCCGCCGGGTTCGCGCTGGCCGGCCGTCAGGTGTCGCTGACGCCGCTGCTCGGCCGGGCCGTCGCGATCACGGAGGCGGCGAAGATCAAACGCTGAGCAGCTTCGCGGGGGTGTCGTGCAGCACGGCCCGCAGGAACGGCTCACCCAGGCGATCGTCGGCCGCCCAGCCGGCGATCGCCTGCAGCTGCGTGGCGTAGGAGTACGGGATGTTCGGGAAGTCCGTGCCCAGCACCACGCGGTCGGCGAACTCGACGAGCCGGTCGGTCCAGTCTGGCGGCAGCGGCGACATCTTCTGCGCGAACGGCACGCCGACCATCGTGGTGTCGATGTGCACGCGCGGGAAGCGCGCCATCAGCTCGAACGCGCTGGTGAACTCGGGCATCGCCGCGTGGGCCAGCACGGCCGTGAGGTCCGGGTGCCGTTCGAGGACCTCGGCGAACACGTTCAGACCCGTGAAATCGCCGCGCAGTGGCCCGTGTCCACAGTGGACGACGACGGGCACGCCCGCGTCGGCCAGCGAACCCCACACCGGCTTCAGCAGGTCGTCTCGCGGGTCGTACGCACCGACCTGCACGTGGGCCTTGAAGCACCGCGCGCCGGCGCGCAGGGTGGCGTCCACTGAGGACGCGGCGGCCGGCTCGGGGTAGAACGTGCCCGTGGGCACCGCTTCGGGCACCTGCTCGGCAAACTCCAGTACCCATGACGTGAGCCACTCCGCCATCCCCGGCTTGTGCGGGTAGACCAGCGGTGCGAACTGCGTCACGCCCAGCTCGCGCAGGGTCTGCACGCGCTCTTGCTCCGCCGTCCGGTAGTGCACCGGCCATTCGGTGCCGTAGTGCGCCTGCGCCTGATCGAAGTAGGCCCAGACCTTGTCCATCACGGACTTCGGCAGGAAGTGCACGTGCATGTCGACGAGCCCGTCGAGGCCGAGGGCAGCGGTCCACCGAGCGACGTCGGCGTCCGAGGTGGGACCGAGTGTCACTCCGTGAACCGGCCCTTCAGCGCGCGGCCCATGGCCTTGCTGATGTCGCGTTCGGCGTCGCGTTTGGCCAGCGTCTGGCGCTTGTCGTAGGCCTTCTTGCCCTTGGCCAGCGCGATCTCGACCTTGACCTTGCCGTCCTTGAAGTACATCGACAGCGGCACCAGCGAGAGGCCGCTCTCCTTCGTCTTGCCGATCAGCTTCTCGATCTCGCCGCGGTGCAGCAGCAGCTTGCGCGTGCGCCGCGGCGTGTGGTTGGTCCAGGTGCCCTGCGTGTACTCCGGGATGTGCACGTTGCGCAGCCACACCTCGCCGTCGTCCACGGTCGCGAACGCGTCGGCGAGCGAAGCCTTGCCCTCCCGAAGGCTCTTCACCTCCGTGCCCTGGAGCACCAGTCCCGCTTCGTAGGTGTCCAGGATGGAGTAGTCGTGCCGAGCCTTGCGGTTCGACGCGATGACCTTCTGTCCACGTTCCTTGGGCATGATGTCAACTCTACGTGGTTTCGCCCACGCGAGCCGACAGGGTTTCTCCACGCCGGCCCGCTGGTCAGGACACCGCGCTGGGCCACCGATCCGGCACGGTGACCTCGTCGGCCAGGATGTCGCTGAGCAGCCGCGGCGAAGGGTCTACGCCGAGCTCGCCTTCCAGGATCGTGTGCAGGTCGCGCAACGCCCGCACTGCGTCGGCCCGGCGGTCGCAGCACCTCGATCAGGCAGGAGGTGCGCTTGACGATTCGACCCGGCACGACAAACGCCGCGCGGGCCGGGTCGAACCCGGCCCGCGCGGCGTCTGCGGAATTTCGGCGGGAAGCTAGTGGCGCACGTACAGGCGGAGAGTGACGTACCCGGTGATCGCCGAGATCACGACCGACACGGCGAGCAGCATCGGCGCCACGGGGAACAGCAGCTCCAGCGTGGTGATCTGCGGGAAGACCTCACCCGTGAGCACGGAGTCGAGGAACGTGAGCTTGGCAGCCAGCAGGAACAGGATGCCGAGCACGGCACCGACCACGCCGGCGACCACCGCCTCCAGGAGGAACGGTAGCTGTGTGTACCACCGGGTCGCGCCGACCAGGCGCATGATGCCGACCTCCGTGCGCCTCGTGAACGCCGACACCTGGATGGTGTTCGCGATCAGCAGCAGCGCCGCGATGGCCATGATGAGCGCGATCCCGAACGCGATGTTGCGGATGCCGTTGAACACGTTGAACACGCGGTCGAGGAACTTCTTCTGGTCGTCGACCTTGCGCACGCCGGGCTTGCCCGAGTACTCCGCGATGATCGCGGCACTGCGGTCCGGGTCCTTCAGCTTCACCTGCAGCGACGCCGGCAGCGCCTCCGGGCCGGTGAGCTCCAGCAGCTCGGGCTGGCTCGCGAAGATCTTCTTGAACCGGTCGTAGGCCTGGTCGCGGTTCTCGTACACCACGGACTCGACGCCGGGGTTGTTCTGCAGCGACTCGCGCAGCCCGCTGCACAGCGGCTGCGAGCAGTTCTTGTCGTTGGCGCTGATGTCCTCGACCAGACTGACCTGGACCTCGACCTCGGCGAGGAAGTTCGCCTTCATCTTGTCGATCGTCCGCACGGCCAGGAGGCCACCGCCGAGCATGGCGAGGGAGACCGCCGTGGTGAGGATCATCGCGATGGTCATCGTGACGTTCCGGCGCAAACCGGTGAGGACCTCGCTGAAGACGAAACTGGCACGCATCGCAGGTGTCTGTCCCTTGTTGGGTCGGGGCTGTCGGGGAAGGCGGGCGGCGGGTCGCTCAGCGACCGATGCCGTACACCCCGCGGGCGTCGTCGCGGATCACGCGGCCGAGCTGCAGCTCGACGACCCGGCGCCGCATCGAGTCCACGATGGAGTGGTCGTGGGTGGCCATCAGCACGGTCGTGCCCGTGCGGTTGATGCGCTCCAGCAGCAGCATGATGTCCTGGCTCGTGTCGGGGTCCAGGTTCCCGGTCGGCTCGTCGGCCAGCAGCACCAGCGGCCGGTTCACGAACGCGCGCGCGATCGCCACGCGCTGCTGCTCGCCACCGGAGAGCTCGTTGGGCAGGCGGTCGGCCTTGCCCTCCAAGCCCACGAGCTCCAGCACCTCCGGCACGACCTTCTTGATGGTCAGGCGCGGCTTGCCGATCACCTCGAGCGCGAACGCGACGTTCTCGGCCACGGTCTTGTTGGCCAGCAGGCGGAAGTCCTGGAAGACGCAGCCGATCGTCTGGCGCAGGCGGGGGACCCTGCGCCGCGCGAGCTTGGCGACGTCGAAGTTGGACACCATCACGCGGCCCTTGCTCGGGACCTCTTCGCGCAGCAACAGGCGCAGGAACGTCGACTTCCCGGAACCCGAAGGGCCGATGAGGAAGACGAACTCACCCTTGTCGATCTCGACCGACACCCGTTCGAGGGCAGGACGGGTCGAGGTCTTGTAGACCTTGGAAACCTCTTCGAGCCGGATCACGGTTCGGCATACTACCCATGGGCCTCGTTAAGCCCGGGTTGCCCGTGCCCCCGAAACGAGCAAGGGACCCCCGCCGTCGCCAAGCGTGGCGTTTGCCGCGCCGGACGGTAGCCGAAGTCCCTTGCCCCGGAATCGGTTCCGGGTGTCGACAGTGGATCCTGTCGCCCGCTCGTGGATCAGGCGACAGTGGACTCACGCAGCCGCGGACTAGGCGACCGCGGCCTGCTTGCGCCAGCGGATGCCCGCCTCGAGGAAGCCGTCGATCTCGCCGTCGAGCACAGCGCTCGGGTTGCCGACCTCGAAGTCGGTGCGCAGATCCTTGACCATCTGGTACGGGTGCAGCACGTAGGAGCGCATCTGGTTGCCCCAGCTGGAGCCGCCGTCCTTGAGGGCGTCCATTTCGGCCCGCTCCTCTTCCTTCTTGCGCAGCATCAGGCGGGCCTGCAGGACCTTCAGCGCCGCGGCTTTGTTCTGCAGCTGCGACTTCTCGTTCTGGCAGGAGACGACGATGCCGGTCGGCAGGTGCGTGATGCGCACCGCGGAGTCGGTGGTGTTCACGCTCTGTCCACCGGGGCCCGACGAGCGGTACACGTCGACGCGGATGTCCTTCTCCGCGATGTCGACGTGGTCGACCTCCTCGACCTCCGGCAGCACCTCGACGTGGGCGAAGGACGTCTGGCGGCGGCTCTGGTTGTCGAACGGCGAGATCCGCACCAGGCGGTGCGTGCCCTGCTCGACCGAGAGGGTGCCGTAGACGTAGGGGGCGCTCACCTTGAACGTCGCCGACTTGATGCCCGCCTCTTCGGCGTAGGAGATGTCGTAGACGTCGGTGGGGTAACCGTGGCGCTCGGCCCAGCGCAGGTACATGCGCAGCAGCATCTCGGCCCAGTCGGCCGCGTCGACGCCGCCGGCCTCCGCGCGGATGGTGACGACGGCGTTGCGGTCGTCGTACTCACCGGACAGCAGCGTGCGGACTTCGAGCGCGTCGACGTCCTTGCCGAGGTCGGTGAGCTCGCCCTCCGCCTCCTGCATGCTGCCGGCGTCGCCCTCGGCCTCGGCCAGCTCGTAGAGCACGCCCAGGTCGTCGAGGCGCGAACGCAGGTCGGAGACGCGGCGCAGCTCGCTCTGGCGGTGCGAGAGCTGGCTGGTGACCTTCTGCGCCTCCTCCGGGTTGTCCCAGAGGGTGGGGCTGGAAGCCTGGCTCTCGAGCTCCGCGACCTGCGCACGCAGCGCATCGAGGTCCATCACCGACTCGATCTGCGTCAGCTTGCCGGTCAGGTCCTTGAGGGCCGCATCGAACTCATCACTCACGTTTACCAAGGTTACGGCAAAACCCACGACCGGTTGCGAACCGGTCGTGGGCTGTGGCGTGGGTCAGGCCGACGGGATGGCGTCGAGCAGCTTCAGAGCGGCCTTGGCCTGCGCCTGCGCGAACTCGGCGACAGCCTTGGCGTAGGGGCCGTCGGCCGACTTGGTGGCCGTCCTGGCCTCGTCGAGCTGCACCTGGTAGGTGCCGCGGGCGGTCTCGAGCAGAGCGGTGCGCTGCTTCGCCGTGAGCGAACCGGCGTGCACGAGCCGCAGGATGAGCGGGCTGCGCAGGTGGTCGGGACCGGCCTCGGACGTGAGCCACGTCTTGAAGGCCTTCTTGCCGGCCGCGGTCAGCACGTACTGCTGGCTCGAGCGCGGACCCTGCTTGCCCAGCCGGACGAGGCCCTCCTTGGACAACGCCGGGAGCTCGCGGTAGACCTGGCTGCGGGTGACACTGAAGAAGGCGCCGAAGCGCTCGTCGGCTCCCGCGACCAGTTGCCCGCCCGTGGCGGGACCGTCGTGGAGGAGACCGAGCAGAGCGGCGGCTGTTGCATTCAATTCGGACACACCTCTACGTTCCCACTTCTTCGGCGGTATGTCCACAGTGGCCTCGGGATCTGTCCATTGTGGCTAGTGTTATCCCCTCGTTCGGCCCAATCCGGAAGTGGGTCCACTGTGGACCCGGACACGCTCCGCAACCGCGAGGGCGCGAGTTCCGGCGCAAAACGACCAAGGGGCCCGAGCGCAACCACCACCCGAGCGAACCGGCAGGTCAGCGCACGAAAAAGCCCGGCTTGCATCAAGTGCAAACCGGGCTTTTCGACAGTAGCGGGGACAGGATTTGAACCTGCGACCTCTGGGTTATGAGCCCAGCGAGCTACCGAGCTGCTCCACCCCGCGTCGTTGTGTTTATAGATTACACGGGGGGTTAAGGGGTTTTCAGGCACCCCCACTTAAGGGCTTTCCGATGTCTCCACCTGCGACGATGGCCCGTCGAGCCACTGACGGGCGCCGGCGAGCACGATGGCCAGCCCATCGGAGAATCCGGCTTCGGGGTCGCCCAGCACAGCGGCGCCCGCGTCGTCGGGGCCGTAGCGCTCGTCCCGCCGGCCGCGCACCGGGTACACGGCCTGCTCTTCGATGGTGAACCCGATCACGAAGCTGTAAACGGCGAAGTGCGCCCGGGCGGCGCGCACGGGGTCGAGCCCGGCGTCGATCCGCTCCTGTAGCGGAGGCGGCCCGATCAGGCTCGTGTCGGTGAGGAAAGTGCCGGAGAAGACCTTCGCACCGTCCCGATAGGTCAGCAGCGCCTCGCGCAGACGCCTGGCCAGGTGCTCCAGGCGCTGCCACTCGTCGAGTCCGTCTGGCGGCACGCGCTCGGCCGCGGCGTCGGCGAGCATCTGTGTGGCCATCTCGTCGAGCAGTTCCTGCTTGTTCTTGACGTGCCAGTACAGCGCGGGCGCCTTCACGCCGAGGTTGCCGGCGATCAGGCGCAGCGTCAGCCCGTTGAGGCCCACCTCGTTGAGCAGGCGCAGTCCCGAGCGCGCGATGTCCCGCCTGGTCAGTGCCACGGGTTACCTCCTTGACAATTTAACGATGTTAAGGGCACTCTGGCGACGGGTCAATTTAACAACGTTAAGGAGCGGTCATGAACGAGCTGCACGCCGATGTCGTCGTCGCCGGGGCCGGCCCGACGGGCCTGATGCTGGCGGCCGAGCTGCGCCTGGCCGGCGTCGACGCCGTTGTGGTCGAGCGGCTGCCCGAGCGCACCGGCCTGTCGAAGGCGCTGAACCTGCAGCCGCGCACGGCGGAGGTGCTGGACCTGCGCGGACTGCTGCCGAGAGCAGAGGAACGTGCGTTCGCCACCGTCCAGGAGGGACACTTCGCGGCGGTCCCGATCAGCTACGCGGGGTGGGACACGCGGCGCCCGTACCAGCTGGGAATCCCGCAGGCGCAGGTCGAGGAGCTGCTGGAAGAGCGGTTCGCGGAGCTCGGCGGCAAGGTGCTGCGCGGGCACGAGCTGGTGGGGCTGTCGCAGGACGCTTCGGGCGTTCGCGTGGTCAAGCCGGAGCTCGTCTTGAGCTGCCGCTACCTCGTCGGCTGCGACGGCGGCCGCAGCACCGTGCGCAAGCTGCTGGACGTGCCGTTTGAAGGCGAGGACGGCAGCGGCTACGGCGTGGTCGCCGACGTTGTCGTCGACCGCGTCCCCGACCGCGCCGCCGGCACGTGGACGTCGATGCGCGGAATGGTCCAGTCCGCCGGCGCCACGGGCTTCTGCGGCCTCATCCCCCTCGCCGAGCCGCTCCTCTACCGCCTGACCTTCGGCGACCGCGGCCGGCGACCCGCGACGTTCGGCTCACCGGTCACCGAGGCCGAGGTCCACACGGCCTTCGCGGCGACCTACGGCCCGGCGGTGATCAAGGAATCCGCTGGATGTCCCGCTTCTCCGACGCGTCCCGCCTGGCCGCGCAGTATCGCGTCGGGCGCGTCCTCCTCGCCGGCGACGCCGCCCACATCCACTTCCCCGCCGGCGGCCAGGGCCTCAACCTGGGCGTTCAGGACGCCGCCAACCTGGGCTGGAAGCTCGCCGCGGCCCTCAACGGCTTCGACGACGTGCTCGGCACCTACGAGCCCGAACGCCGCGCCGTCGGTGCCGCCGTGCTCGACAACGTGGCAGCCCAGAACGGCCTCATCCCGCAAAGCCGCGCCGGCCGCGCCCTGCGCGCCCTGTTCACCACACTCGCTGAGCTGCCCGAGGTGTCCCACCGCCTGTCCGGCCTGGTCTCCGGCCTCGCCGTCCGCTACCCCGCACCCCCGCACGCCCACCCCCTCACCGGCACCCGCCTCCCCGACTTCCGCCTCCCCGGCGACGCCTGGGCCAGCACGCTGTTCCACACGGGCCACCACGTCCTGCTCACCACCCCGGGCGCCGACCTGTCGGGCCTGCCCGCGGTTCCGGGCCCACTGTCCACAACGGACCTCCCGACCCTGCCGTTCGCGTCCGCCGCGTTGGTCCGTCCGGACGGCTACTTCGCCTGGCTGCCCGTCACCTGACCGCGACCGGCAGCGTTCGCAGGCTGCGCAACGTCACCGTCTCCGCCCACTGCGGCTTGCCGGCCGGCCGCAGCTCCGGCGCCCGGCGAGCTCGCGCACTACCACCGGCTCAGCTCGCCGGCCAACCGGTTCTCCAACACCTGCAACACCGCTCGCGCAACGGCTGCTTCGCCTGGCTGCCCGTCACCTGACCGCGACCGGCAGCGTTCGCAGGCCGCGCAACGTCACCGTCTCCACCCACTCCGGCTCGCCGGCCAACCGCAGCTCCGGCGCCCGGCGCGCGAGCTCGCGCAACACCGTCCGCCCCTGCAGCCTCGCCAGCGGAGCGCCCAGGCAGAAGTGAATCCCGCGCCCGAAAGCCAAATGCCGTCCCGGCGCACGGGTGATGTCGAACCGGTCCGGCTCCTCGCGCACCCGCGGATCCCGATTCGCCGCGCCCACCAACACGAGCACCATCGTCCCGGCCGCCAGCTCGACGCTGCCCAAGGTCGTGTCGGTCTGGACCGTTCTCGTCGTCAGCTGGATCGGCGAGTCGTACCGCAAAATCTCCTCGACGGCCCCCTCGGCCAACGCCGCATCGCGCGCCTGATCTCGAGCCAGAGCCGCGTACTGCTCCGGATTCCGCAGCAACGCCAACACCCCGTTGCCGATCAGGTTCGTCGTCGTCTCGTGCCCGGCCACGAGCAACAACGTCAACGTGACCAGCAACTCCCCCTCACTGAGCCGTTTCCCCTCATCCGACACCGCCACGAGCGCCGACAACAGGTCGTCCGCCGGAGCCCTTCGCCGCTCAGCCGCCAACTCCCTGAAGTACGCCACGAACTCCCGCCGCGCCCCGGCCGCCGCCTCCGCAACCCCGGGCCCGAGCAGGAACCCGGGCTCCGCCGCCCGCGCCATGGCCCCCGACCACGCCCCGAACCGCTCCCGATCCTCGACCGGCACCCCCAGCAGCTCCGCGATCACCGTTACCGGCAACGGGACCGCCGGCTCCGCCATCAAGTCGCTCTCGCCGGCCTCCACCACCCGACCGACGAACTCCCCCACCAACTCCTCCACGCGCGGCACCAGCCTCTCCACCGTCCGCGCCGTGAACGCCTTCCCCACCAACCTCCGCAACCGCGTGTGATCCGGCGGATTCAGGAACGCGAACGCCCTCACCACCCGTCCGGCCTCATCCACCGGCAGATCCGGATCCCCACCCCCGACCACCTCCGGCTCCGGATGCCCGAACTCCGCCCCCGTCACCACCCGCTCGGCCTCCGCGAACCCGAGCACCACCACAACCGGATCCCCCACCTGCACCACCGGCGCCCTCCGCCGCCATTCCCCATACGCCCCATACGGATCCGCCCCCCTTGCCGCTCCAACCAACTCCCCCAACGTCAACGCCAACCCCACACCTTCACCCATCCCCGCACCCTATTCCCGTCCGACGACAACGGCCCCCGCCGCTCGCGGGGATGGTCTGGCGTGGAGATGCGAGGACTGAGGGACCCAGGGTCCCGTCGAAGGGCCGCGTAGGAGAGCCGGCGGGCTGGCCCGGATGGTGCGCGGCATTCCAGCGGCCCGCGGCTGCGCAGCGGCCGTGCCGTGGGGCAATGAGTTGGGATGTGCGGCGAGCAGAAGGCCCTCGCTCAAGTGCGCTCCAAACCCGGCACCAACTCACCAACGGCCACCCCACAAGCGCACCCAAGGCCGCCGCCACTCACCAACCGCCACCTCGGCACCCAAACTGACTCACCGAGGAAGCGAAGGGGCACAGCCCCTCTCACCAACCACACATCGCACCCCGGCAACCTCACCGGGAGTTCCAAGCGGCGCAGCACAACGACCACACACCACATCCCCACCCAAGGCCGCACCACCACCGCGAGTCAGGACTTTCCCTCGCCCCCAGGCCAACTCATCGAGCGCCCCACGACGGCCCCGCCATCACCTGGCCCCGACTTTCACCGCTCACCAACGGCCACATCACCACCCGACGCCACTCACCAAGCGCCCCAAGACAGCTGTGCCACCAGCTGGCCCCGAACCTTCACCGCTCACCAACGACCACACACCACATCCCCACCCAAGGCGCCGCACCCACCACCGCGAGTCAGGACGTTCCCTCGCCCCCAGGCCAACTCACGGAACGTCCCACGACAACCCCGCCACCAACCAGCGCAGAAACTTGACCCACCACCACCCCGCCACCCCACCACCCAACGCAACTCACCGGGGGGATCCAAGGGGGCGCAGCCCCTCTTGGCGGGGGCCCGGGGGTCCGACCCCCGAATAAAACGCGAAAGAGGCCCGTGCTTGCGAACTCCGCAAGCACGGGCCTCCTACCTCTGTAGCGGGGACAGGATTTGAACCTGCGACCTCTGGGTTATGAGCCCAGCGAGCTACCGAGCTGCTCCACCCCGCGTCGTGACACCTACCTTACGCCCGGGTTTCAGCCGGGTGCAAAGCAGGTGCCACTACCGTGCGCGAGGTCACCCGCCGGGTTGCTGCGGGGCGCCGCTGCCGGACGGAGGGGTGGCGTTTTTGGCGGTCTCGTAGGCCTTGGCCGCGACGTCGAGGGCCTGGAGCGCGGCGCCTTGGTCAGCGAAGTTGCCCGACTGTTGCGCTGTCTTCAGCTTCGCCAGCGCCGACTGGATGTCGGTCACCGCCTTGTCGAGGGCCGGGTTCGAGCCGCCCGAGTTGGGGGGCGGTGTGGTCGGCGACGTGGGTGTCGACGGGTTCGTCGGCGGGTTCGTGTTCGACGAGGGCGGCGGCGTGCCTGCCACCGGGGTGGTCGCCCCGGCGCCGGTGCCCTTGCCGAAGACCTGATCCAGCGCTTCGCTCAGCGTCGGCGCGTAGCCGACCTTCGAACCGAACGACACCAATACGCGGGCCAGCTGCGGGTAACTCAGCTGGTTGCGCTGCCTGATGTACACCGGTTCGACGTACAGGAACCCGTCGGCGACCGGCAACGTGATCATGTTGCCGTAGATGGGGATCACGTTGGGGTTGTTGAGCAGTGTCCGGTCCGAAGCGACCTGTGGATCACTTTGGAACTTGTTCTGCACCTGCACCGGCCCGTCGACTTGGTTCGCGCCAGTGACCGTGGGTAGTCGGAGCACGCGGATGGTGCCGTAGTCCTGTGGATCGGACGACACCGACATCCATGACGCGAGGTACTGCCGTTGCAGACCGGTGAGCCCGCTCGTCAGCTGGAACGTCGGTGTGCCTTCACCCGCCGCGTCGGCGAGCACGTAATAGCCGGGTTGGTTGGCGACGTTCGCCGCCGCCGTGGTCGCGCTGCCGTCTTCCGTCGGGTCCTGCGGGACGCTCCAGAACGACTGCTGCGCGTAGAACTGCTGCGGGTTGTCCACGTGATACCGGGCGAGCAGCTCACGCTGGACCTTGAAGAGATCTTCGGGGTAGCGGAAGTGCGCGCGCAGGTCCGGCGGGATCTCGGAGCTCGGCTTCACGAGGCCCGGGAATACCTTCTCCCACGCGTTGAGCACGGGTTCCTTGTCGTCGATCGAGTACACGGTGACCGTGCCGTCGAACGCGTCGACGGTCGCCTTCACCGAGTTGCGGATGTAGTTGATCGAGTTGTTGGCCTGGCGCGTGACGCCGTTGAGCGAGTCGTTGGTGGCATCGCCGAGCTGCGTCTGCTGCGCGTACGGGTAGTTGTTGAGCGTGGTGTACCCGTCGACGATCCACACGATCTTGCCGTTGACGACCGCCGGGTACGGGTCGCCGTCGAGCGTCAGCCACGGCGCGACCTTGCTGACCCGGTCGCGCGGGGTGCGGTTGTACATGATCTTCGAGCCGTCGCCGATGGCGTCGGAGAAGAGGATGTTGCGCTCGCCGTACTCGGCCGCGAAGGCGAGCCGGTTGAACCAGCTGTCGAGCGAAACGCCGCCCGTGCCGTTGTAGTAGTAGTTCTTCTGGTCCGGGGAGTCGGACTCGCCCGGGGCCTTGCCGGGAGTGCCGCCGACGATCGCGTAGTCGTTCTGGTCGGCCAGCTCGCCGTAGTAGATGCGCGGCTGGTCGACCTTGATGCCGGGCTTGCCGCCGACCGCGCCGGCGCCGGTGGGGTTCTTCGTGTCGCTGGTGCCGATGAGCGGGTAGCCGGCGCTGCTCGTGTCGGACACGTCCGTGACGGCGCGGTTGATCGTGTTGGCCGGCGCGGCGACGAAGCCGTTGCCGTGGGTGTACACGAGGTGCTTGGTGATCCAGTTGGTCTGGTTGCCCGTGAGCCCGTCGGTCTTGATCTCCTTGGCGGCCACGATGTAGTCCTGCGTGGAGCCGTTGACGGTGTAGCGGTCGATGTCGAGCTTCTCGGGGAAGCCGTAGTAGTTCTGACCGCCGGCGAGCTGGGTGTAGGTGGCGGACAGCACGTTCGGATCGAGGAGCCGGATGTTGGACACGGTGCCCGCGTCGGCCTTCACCTGGTCGCCGGTCGCCTGGTTGCTGCCCTGGTAGTCCTCGTACTTCACGTTCTGCAGCCCGAACGCCGCGCGCGTCGCGTCCATGTTGCGCTGGATCGATGTGGCTTCCTTGTCGTTCGCGTTCGGCTTCACCGAGAACTGGTCGAGGATCGCGGGCCACGCGACACCCACCAGCACGCCCGACAGGATCAGCAGCACGAGCGCGATCGCCGGCAGCTGCAGGTTGCGCAGGAACGCGCCCGCGAAGAACGCGATCGCGCAGATCACCGAGATGCACAGCAGGATCAGCTTGGCCGGCAGCACCGCGTTGAGGTCGGTGTAGGTGGCGCCGTTGAACAGCGGCATGTCGCGATCGGACAGAAGCAGGTTGTACCGGTCGAAGAAGTACTCGGCCGCCTTCAGCAGCACGAAGATGCCGACGGTGATGGCGAGCTGCGCGCGCGTCGGGCCCGCCAGCTGGCCGCCGCGGCCGGCGAGGCGGATGCCGCCGAAGATGTAGTGGGCGATCAGGGCGCCGAAGAACGAGACCACGACCGTGACGAACAGCCAGCCGAGCAGCCAGTTCACGAACGGCAGGGTGAACGCGTAGAAGCCGATGTCGATCCCGAACTGCGGGTCTTTCTGGCCGAACGACGTGCCGTTGAGGAACAGCTGGATCGTCTGCCAGTCGCCCATCGCGGACGCGCCGGAGATGAGTCCGGTGATCAGCGGGATGCCGATGCCGAACAGCCGGATGCGGCTCACGATCATCGAGCGGTAGCGCGAGAGCGGATCGTCGCTGCCCGAGACGGGCACGAACACCGGACGCGTGCGGTAGGCGATGATGAGGCTGATCGCGAGCGAACCGCCCACGAGCAACCCGACGGCCACGAAGAGGACTATCCGCGTGAGGATTTCCGTGGTGAACACCGAGCGCGCGTGGACCTCGCCGAACCACAGCCAGTCGACGTAGGTGTCGAGCAGTCTCACACCCAGCAGCAGCGCCAGCACGATCACCGCGGCGATGATGAGGAGAATCCTGCTGCGGCGGGACAGCTTCAGGCTCACCGGGGGCCGAGTCGCCACGGCAACGCTCCTGTCTTCGTGAACACGTTCGCGGGGACGGCGTCGTCCCCTGACGGTCTAACTCTACGGATGGGTTCCCGAGTTCCCGGGACCGCCCGAATCGGACGTCGTAGGACGGCGCGGGGACCGGCCTGCGACGATGTCGCCATGCAGCCGAGTGAGCCGCCCGCCGCCAACCCCGTCGCCGGCCTGGCCCGGGAAGTCGAAGAGTTCGTCGCGTCCGGGGGCTGGGACCAGCCGCCGCAGCTGTTCGCGCTGGTGCCCACAGCGGCCCTGCTCGACGAGCAGCCCGAGCTGGCCGGCCAGCTCGACCGCGCGAACCCGCTGACACCTGTGGCGCAAGAAGCGTTGCCAGAAGGTGACCTCGCCGAGTCGCTCGGCCGGATCGCCTGGCCCGAGATCGTGGTGGGCTGCGCGCTCGCGCAGGAGATCATCGTGCTGCCGCCCGACGTCGAGGCGGAGCTCGAAGGCCTCGCGGAGGCCGACGCCGAACGCCTGCGCCGCGCGGCGGCCGACCACCCGCGGCGCACGGAGGCGCGGCTCGTGGCGGCGGTGCTGCGCGAGGGCGACGTGGCTTGCGTGATGCGGCTGCGCGGGACGCGGCCCGAAGGTTCTTCGGCCGAAGCGGACGCCGTCGACGAGATCGTGGAGAGCCCCGACCTCGCGCCGAACCTGCTCGACGCGTTGAAGACGACCTTCTTGCCCTGAGCCCTGCCCTCAGCCCCGTCGAGCCGGAGGCCTCCGCGTGGGGGCCTCCGGCTCGGGACAGGTGCTGGCACTTCTTCTTCCTCAGCAGTGCGCCGTGGGCCGGCCGGCCTTGAGGTTCTGGAGCTGGGTGAGCGCGTCGTCCAGAGTGGACACCTTGATCAGGTTGAGCCCGTCCGGCACCGCCGACTTCGCCTCGGCACAGTTGTGCGCCGGCACGAGGAAGTCGGTCGCCCCGGCCTCGCGCGCGCCCACGACCTTGAACGAGATGCCGCCGATCGGGCCGACCTCGCCGGTCTCGGTGATCTCGCCGGTACCCGCGATGTGCCGGCCGCCGGCGAGGTTGTTGTCCGACTTCCCGGGCGGGGTGAGGCGGTCGATGATGGCCAGCGTGAACATCAGGCCGGCCGAGGGGCCGCCGACGTCCTGCAGCGAGATGTTGACGTTGAACGGTGCGATCGCGTGGTCGACGGCCGTGAGGCCCATGAAGCCCTGCGTGCGGTCGTCGCGCTTGGCGAGCGTGATCGGCACGGTGCGTTCGGGCTGGCCGTCGGCCTGGAAGGTGATCGGCACGGCCTGGCCGGGCTTGGTGTTGGTGAGGGCCTTGGCGACGTCGGCGGCTTCGGTGACCTTCGTGCCGTTGACGGTGACGAGCTTGTCGCCGGGCGCGAGCACGTGGTCGGCGGGGCTGCCGGACACGATCTCCTTGGCGAGGACCTCCACGGGGTAGCCGAGGTGGCGCAGGGCGGCGACCTGGGCGTTGCTCTGGGAGTCCTGAAGCTGCTGGATGTTCTCCTGCTTGACCTGCTCGTTGGTCTCGCCGGGGCGGTAGTACTCCTCGCGCGGCGCGAGCGCGTAGCGGCCGCTGGCCCAGAGGCCGAGCGCGGTGAAGAGGTTGATCCCGTCGTTGAGCGACACGGTGGTCATGCGCAGCTCGCCGTTGGTCTGGTACGTCTCGTGGCCCTTGACCTGCACGACTTCGTTGCCCGCGGCGTCGCGACCGAGCGTGTCGTACGTCGGGCCCGGACTGATGGCCACGTACGGCACCTGGACCAGGAAACCGGTTACGACGAACACCAGGAACAGCGCGCCGCTGACCAGCAGGGTCCAGCCGCGGCGCGTCAGGCGGCGCTCGTCGCGCGCCGGTTCCCTCGACGGCTCGGTCCGGCTGCTCGCGGTCGCGGTCTCCTCGTCGGGTTTGGTCACGAGCGACAGCGTACGGTGACCGTGTTCGCTTCCCGGTGAAGGCCATGGTTGACGCGCTGGGAGAGGCCCTACCCGCGTACGGTGGACGTATGAGCAAACCCCCGTTCGGTTTCGGACCGCCCGATCCCGACAGACGAGGCGACAACGACCCCTCGGAGCAGCCGTCAGGCGCGGAGGCGTTCAACCAGCTCGGGCAGATGCTGAGCCAGCTGGGCCAGATGCTCAGCCAGGCGGGCTCGTCGAGCGGGCCGGTGAACTACGACCTGGCGAAACAGATCGCACTCCAGAACCTCAGCGGTTCGCAGGACGCGAAGCTCGGTTTCGCGTCGTCCACCGGCGACTCGTCCACGGCCGTGCGCGACGCCGCGCACCTGGCGGAGCTGTGGCTCGACGCGGCGACGATCCTGCCCGCCGGCGCGAACACCACCGTCGCGTGGTCCGCGCGCACGTGGGTCGAGAAGACGCTGCCCACGTGGCAGCGGCTCTGCGACCCGGTCGCGCAGCAGGTGTCCGGCGCGTGGATCCAGGCGCTGCCCGAGGAGGCCAAGCAGGCCGCCGGGCCGCTGCTGTCCATGATGGGGCAGATGGGCGGGATGGCCTTCGGCTCCCAGCTCGGCAACGCGCTCGCGCAGCTGGCCCAGGAGGTGCTGACGTCCACGGAGGTCGGCCTGCCGCTGGGCCCGGCCAACACGTCGGCGCTGCTGCCCGCGAACATCGAGAAGTTCACCGAGGGGCTCGAAGTCCCCAGCAGCGAAGTGCTCGTGTTCCTCGCCGCGCGCGAGGCCGCGCACCAGCGCCTGTTCGCCCACGTGCCGTGGCTGCGGCAGCGGCTGCTGGCGACCGTGGAGGAGTTCGCGCGCGGGATCACCGTCGACACGTCCGCGCTGGAGTCGCTGGCCGGCCAGATCGACCCGTCGAACCCGGCGAGCATCGAAGAGGCCATGTCGTCCGGGCTGTTGGAGCCGAAGACCACGCCCGAGCAGGAGTCGGCTCTGAAGCGGCTCGAAACCCTGCTCGCCCTGGTCGAGGGCTGGGTGGACGTCGTGGTCGCCGAGGCGATCGGTGACCGCCTGCCGGGCGCCGACGCGCTGCGCGAGACGCTCCGCCGCCGCCGCGCCACGGGCGGCCCCGCCGAGCAGACCTTCGCGACCCTCGTGGGCCTCGAACTGCGCCCCCGCCGCATGCGCGCCGCCTCCTCCCTCTGGAAGCTCGTGGGCGACCGCCACGGCATCGACAAGCGCGACGGCCTCTGGTCCCACCCGGACCTCATGCCGACCGCCGAGGACCTCGACGAGCCCCTGGACTTCGCCGACCGCCTCGGCGACACCCCGGTCCTGGGCTCCGACTTCGATCCGATCGCGGAGCTGGAGAGGACGGAGAAGCGCGAGGCGGCGGAGTCTGGCTCTGCTTCAGAGTCTTCGTCGGCCTCGGGTTCAAACTCGGGCTCGGGCCCGGATGCCAAGCCGGACTCGGCCCCTGACTCGGACCAGGACAAGGGCGACAACCCGACCTCCTGACCCCTTCGGTCCAGCCCCGGTCCTCCGTCGCCTTCGCGCCGGAGGACCGGTTGCTTTCCGGGCTCTCAAAAGCTCCTTATTGGAGATCTTCAACGCGCGACGACCATTGACCTCGGGTACCGGCTGCTCGGTCTGGATCGCTCATCCCGATGAGGCCGCCGGCCCGCCGCGAACCGATTCCGACTCGGCAGGCTCGGCACTGGCTCGCCGGCGGTCCAGCGCCGAGACGCCTGCTCGTCGAAACCGCCCCGAGCCGGCGGTCGGCCAGATCCCGCTCCTGCGAGCCGGCCACGCCGTGCTGAACGCGACTTCGCGATGCATCAGTTCACTCGCGAGCCGCAGTCTCGGCCCCAGGAAAGGGACAGGCCCAGCCTTGCCGCGAACTCTCGATCGCACCAGCGTGCCGCCGAGCCTCGGGCCGCAGCCTCACCGCCTGCCCGCGCTCGCGAGCCACCGTCCCCGACTCAGGCGAGAGGCCCGCTCCGCTCAGTCCTCCTCCCCCGAAATCCCCCACCCGGCCGCCGCCGACAACCCCTCCAAATACCCGATCGCGCGTTCGGTCTTCGGGTACCGGTTGACCAGCGTCCAGAACGCCGCATCGTGTCCGGGTTCGCGCAGGTGGGCGAGCTCGTGGACCAGCACGTAGTCCAGGACCCACTGCGGCACGCGCCGCAGGCGGTCGCTGACGCGGATGGTCGCGTCGACGGGCGTGCAGGAGGCCCAGCGGGTGCGCATGGGCGGCACCCAGCGCACGCTCGCGGGTATCGCCCGTGGATCGACGTACTTCGCCGCCAGCACGGCGCAGCGTGCCAGCAGCGCGTCGTCCGAGGACTTCGGCGACGCGACTTTCCGCGGTTCGGTGCGCAGGAGCTTGCGCTCCATCTCCGCGACCCAGTGCCTCTCTTCCGCGCGGGTCATCCGTGCCGGGATGAGCACCACGAGGGTGTCGTCTTTCCAGTACGCGGTGACCGTTCGGTGCCGGCGCGCGCTGCGCCGCACCTCGACCTTGTGTTCAGGAGTGTCCGACGGGGGGTTCGTTCCGCCCCGGCCCCGCAGTGCGGGCATCCGTGCTTCGACCACCCGACAACGGTAAGGCCACCGACCGACAACTTGGGAGCGTCGAAAGGTCACAGCCCCGAGTTGTCCACAACTCGCCTTGCCTGTGGATAACTCGGCTTTGAGCGCCAGTCGGCCGCCGCGGGGGTGTCAAGCTGATCATCATGACGCTGTCGACCGTTCCCCCGCCGAACGTCCTCCTCCCCGCCTACCCGACCCTGCTCCCGGGCCTCCACGTGCTCGAACGCGGCAATGACGAAGTCCAGATCGGCCTCGATCCGCGCCACGGCGTGGTGGCCACCGGGCTGGCGCCGAGCGTCGTCGCGCTCGTGCGCCGGCTCGACGGCAGCCGCCGTCTCGACGTGGTGCTCGCCGAGAGCGAACACCGCGACCAGCTGCGCCTTCTGCTCAAACAACTCACCGCGCTCGGCCTCGTCACGGAGGCGCCGAGCCCCGCGTCCAAGCGCGTCGAGACCGGCTTCTGGTCCCTGCGCGCCCGCCACCACCAGACCGCGCTCACCGAGCGAAGACGCCAGAGCCTGGTGGCCGTCCGGGGCGACGGCCGGATCGCCGTGGCCGTCGCCGTGCTGCTGGCCAACGCCGGGGTCGGGCACATCGACGTCCGCTCAGGCGGCGTCGTCACCGAGGCCGACCTCGGCTCGGGCTTCACCGCCGCCGAGCTGGGCCTGTCGCGCCGCAAAGCCACTCAGAACGTGCTGGCCCGCGTCGCGCCCGAGGTCAGCACCGCCCGCAACCTGCAGCGCGCGCCTGACGTCGTGGTACTCACCGACGCCGTCGTGCCCGCCCCGGAACTGGTGGCGGAGCTGGTCGACGACGGCGTCACCCACCTGCCGGCCCGCGTCCGCGACGGCACGATCCTCGTCGGCCCTCTCGTCGTGCCGGGGCGAAGCACCTGCCTGCGCTGCTGCGACCTGAGCAAGACCGACCTCGACGACTCGTGGCCGCGCGTCGCGACCCAGCTCGTGGACGTCGACCAGCGGCCCGATCTCGGGTCCGTCCAGGCCTGCGCGTCGCTGGCCGTCGCGCAGGCCCTGCGCGTGCTGTCGCCGAGCGCCGAGCCACCGCCGACGTGGAACAGCACGCTCGAGCTCGACCCGTTCGAAGGCCATCTGCGCCACCGCTACTGGGAACCGCACCCGGACTGCGATTGCGGAGCGCCCGAAGCACCACCGGAGACGTAGCCCACACCCCCTGGCAGGCTGCGGCCACCAAGGTCACCAAGGCAGAATCGGAGGGTGACCGACTCCGCAGACCGCGAATCCGCAATGCCGCGCAAAGGTGCGGCGCGCACCGCGAAACTCGCCAGCATTCCCCTCGGGATAGCCGGCCGAGCCGTCGGCGGATGGGGCAAGCGCCTCGCGGGCCAGAGCGCGGAACAGGTGAGCGCGACGCTGTCGGCGAAGGCCGCGGAGCAGCTGTTCGAGGTGCTGGGCACGCTCAAGGGCGGCGCGATGAAGTTCGGCCAGGCTCTGAGCGTCTTCGAGGCAGCGGTGCCCGACGACATGGCCAAGCCGTACCGCGAAGCGCTGACCAAGCTGCAGTCCGCCGCGCCGCCGATGTCGGCGCAGCAGACGCGCCGGGTGCTGGCCCAGCAGCTCGGCCGTTCGTGGGAAGGGCGGTTCAAGCACTTCGACGACGTCCCGGCGGCGTCGGCCAGCATCGGCCAGGTCCACCGCGCCACCTGGCACGACGGGCGCGAGGTCGCCGTGAAGGTCCAGTACCCGGGGGCCGACGAGGCGCTGCGCACCGACCTGCGCCAGCTGCAGCGGTTCAGCAGGCTGTTCCAGGCGTTCGTGCCCGGCACCGACGTGAAACCCCTGATGGCGGAGCTCGCCGACCGCATGGACGAGGAGCTCGACTACCTCAACGAGGCCGACAACCAGCGCGCGTTCGTGAAGGCGTTCGAGGGCGACCCCGCGTTCCTCATCCCGCGTGTGGTGGCGAGCGCACCGAAGGTCGTGATCACGGAATGGGCCACCGGCACGCCGTTGTCCAAGGTCATCGCGGGCGGCGACCAGGAGACGCGCAATCTCGCGGGTCGGCTGCTGATGGAGTTCCACTACTCGTCGCCGGCGCGGGCGCACCTGCTGCACTCCGATCCGCACCCCGGCAACTTCATGGTCACCGACGACGGCCGCCTGTGCGTGCTCGACTTCGGCGGCGTCGCGAAGCTGCCGAACGGCATCCCGCGCCACCTCGGCGAGATGACGCGCCTGGCCCTCGACGGCGAGTCCGACGACCTCATGCGGCTCCTGCGTGAGAACGGCTTCGTCCGCACCGACTCCGACCTCGCCGCCGACGAGGTGCTGGCGTACCTCGCGCCGTTCACGGAACCGCTGGCCACGCCGACGTTCCACTTCACGCGCCGCTGGATGCAACGCCAGGCCGGCCGCGTCGGCGACACCCGCGGCAGTGACTTCCGCGTCGGCCGGTCGCTGAACTTGCCGCCGGAGTACCTGATGATCCACCGCGTCACGGCGGGGTCCACGGGCATCCTCTGCCAGCTCGACGCGGAAGTCCCGGCGCGCGGCATCGTGGAGCGCTGGCAGCCCGGTTTCGCTCGCTGAGTTGTCCACAGGCCCGGCGGTGCCACGGGCCCATTTCACGGAGTTATCCACAGATCTGAAAAGCCGGTTCCACTCGGATGGCCGAGCGGTCATCCTCGAACCATGACGACTACCGCAAGCATCAGGGACGTGGCTCACCGTGACTCCACGTCGGTCGGCGTGATCGACCTCAAGAAGCTGCGCAGCGCCGGGATCTCGAGCCGAAGAGCCGCCAGGCTGGCGCGGCCGGGCGGGCCGTGGCGCCGCGTGTACCCCGGCGTGTTCGTGATCCAGGACAAACCGCCGACCCGATTACAGCTGCTGCACGCCACGATCGCGCGCTACGGCCCCGGCGCCATCATCACGGGCACCGACGCGCTGCGCGCCCACGGCGTCACCCACCCGCTCACGGGCGAGATCCACCTGCTCCTGCCGCACTACCGTCGCCCGGGTTCCGAACCCGGCGTCCTGACCTACCGCACCGCCCGCATGCCCGAGCCCGTGATCATCGACGGCCTCCCCTACGCCGGGGCCCCGCGCGCCGCCCTGGACCTGGCGCGCCGAGAGAGTGATCCGAAGGCCGTCGAGCGCCTGGCAACGCTCCCGCTGTTCTGGGGCCTGTGCGACCGCACCGAACTCCTGGCCGAGCTGAACGCCGGCAACCAACGCGGGTCGTCAGCGGTCCGCGCCGTGCTGCGGGGATTGGACGACCGCGAAACCTTCACCCACGGCCAGGCCCTGCGCCTCCTCCGCGACACTCCCCTGCCGTCCCCCCAGTGGAACGTCACGGTCTGCGACCTGCGCGGCCGCCGCATCGGCATCGCCGACGCCTGGTGGGACCAGGTCGGCCTCGCCTGGCGCTACCGCACGGCCGCCGGCCCCACCGACTTCAGCCACCTCGCGCTGACCGCCACCGGCACCGTCCTCGTGCGCTGCACGCCCCGCCAACTCAACGACACCCCGGCCGACATCACCCACGAACTGGTCCGCGCCTACACCCAGGCCGCCCGTACACCCCGCCCGAAGGTCCGCGCGGTGCACCGCCGGGAGACAGCCGCATGACGCCGGGGTGACCACCCACGGCGGGACTGGCCGACGCGCGCCCGTCACGCCGGCCGGCCGGGCGGGCATGGCCTGCGATTCGCACGCCGGCCACTCCGGCCACGCGGGCATTGCCGGAGGTTCGCACGGAGCGAGGGCCGTGCCGAGCCTCCCCGCAAAGCACGGGCGGCCCGGCCAAACACCGCCCGAGCTGACCGGCCCATCGCCGGCCGGCCTGGAAGGTCCAGGCGGCGACGGCGGTGCCAGCGCCTCCGACAACAGCTCCCGGAGGTCGCTCAGCTCCACGTCGATGCGCTGCCAGTGCGGCACCGGCAGCAGCTCGCTCAGCTCCGCCGCCACCGTGTCCCGGTAGACCTCGGGCACCGCGCGAATGGCGCGGCCGAACAACACGATCCGCTCCAGGTCCAGGACCTGCACGAGGTCGGCGAGCCCGACCCCCAGCAGCACCCCGGCCTCGGCGGGGTCGCCCGGGCGGCCGACGAGCACAGACCGAACGGCTGGGACACGTGGTGGCGAAGCTACTAAGCCAGCTCTGTCCGCGAAGTGAGTTGGATAGCGGCGAAAGCGCACTAGGCTGCCGGGCGCGGGCTGTCCGGCTCGCGCGCACGACGAGGAAGCTGCCCAACCCGCCTTCAGCCTGCGATGCGGGTTGGGCAGCGGTGCGAGCGCAGAAGACGGCAGTTCAGACCGGTAGACGATCGCGGGCCGAATGGCACGTGCTCACGGCGGCGAAACTGCCAACCGCCCTCCGGCCACGATGCCCAGGCGGGGTGGAGCGCTCAGCGCGCGTTCGGCCGCCAGGCGAAGTGAGGGCGAGCGAGCCGACAGCTCGCGCCGCCTGAACAAGGCGTGGGGTCCTACAGGCGAGCCGGCCCGGAAGGTCCGGGGGGTGCGCGCGGCCGACTCGGTCGGCGACCACCCGACAACCAGCGAAGGGAAGGTGAGAGCCGCCCGAGGGGTCACCAGTACTCGTCGGGGAGCTTGGCTTCGATGTCGCGGACGTGGTCGCGGGCGCAGGTCGCGCAGAGCCACTGGGCGCGGCCGTTGTCCTTGGTCGAGACCCAGGACAGCGCGGCGAGCGGGTCGGGCTCGGCGGAGCGGGTGTGACCGCAGCGGGAGCAGGCGGGGTCCGGGGCGGTCACGGGCGGCGTCCACAGTGGACGGTCTTCGCGCCGGTGAGATAGAGGTCGCGGCGGGTGGCGAGGTGGTGGGGGCTGTCCGGGTCGAGGAGGGAGGTGAGGGTTTCGCGGTCGTTCGGGGTGAGGTACTCGCCGCCGAACTCGAAGATGCGGGCGACGCGGTGGACGACGTAGTCCGCGAGCATGGCGGGGCCCGGAGCGGGGTGGTGCACGAGCGCGCCGAAGGAGTCGACGTCGGTGAGCCCGGCGCGCTCCAGCGCGACGGACCAGCCGTAAGGCATCGCGACGGCTCCCTCGATCCCCTCGCGCATGCCGATGAACCACTCGGCCTGCGCGGCGAGCAGCCGGTCCTCGAGCCCGGGCCTGCCGACGCCCAAATCCCAAGGCAGGCAACGGAAATCGAGCCCGCCCTCGGCCAGCGCGACCAGCCCGCCCGCCTTCGCGACCGCCGCGACCGTCCCCACGGCCTCCTGCTGGTCCGGCAAGTGGTGCACCACGCGCGACGCCCACACCAAATCCGCCGTCGGCAGCGCCCGGGGCAGCCCGGCATCCGCAAGATCACCCCGCACCGCCCGAACCTCGACGGCACCGGAGGCCGCATTGGTCGAACCACCGTCCACGCGGTCATCCGGCGCCGGCCGGCGCCCTGCCGAACCAGTGCCCACAACGTCGCCGCGCGCGGTCTGCGCATCGGCCGCACCGGTATCGGAGGCCCCATCGGTGAAGCCACCGTCCGTGCGGTCGCCCGGCACCCGCCGGCGTCCTGCCGAACCAGTGCCCACAACGTCGCCGCGCGCGGTCTGCGCATCGGCCGCACCGGCGCTGTTCGAGGCGGTGTCGACGGCTGCCCCGGACCGACTTCTCGGCTTCGGCGAGCAGCTCCGGCGTCGCGTCGACGAGGACTAGGGTGCCGCCGCCGTGGGTGGCCAGGGCGCGGGCGAAGTGGGTGCTCATGCCGCCCGCGCCGCAGCCGAGGTCGACGATCGTCGGGGTCGGGGGCAGGGCGGCGACCAGCCGCCGGGCGATGGCCGAAAGGGCGTTGGCGTCGAGGGCGTCGGCCGTGCGGAGCTGAGTCAGCCGGTCGGCCCAGTCGATGTGGTCGTGCGTATGAGCGGACACGACTTCATTCAACACCCGAAGCCCCACCGGAACCGAACCGACAAGCCGGCGGCGGCAACCGGCAATGCCCACGGTGGTCCGGCAGTACTGCGGGGAACAGCTGAGGCGCCAAGTAGTTGACGGGTGGCTGCCGACCAAGAGCGCCCACGCTGCGCAGTTCGAGCGGCCGAAGCTACGAACTTCGCGGCCGGGAGGCCGAATCCGGCAGGGATCCGCCTCGCCGACCGGAACCGCAGCGACAGCCGCGAAGCACCGAGGCCCACGCGGCTGACCGCAACCCCGATTCTGACAAACCCCGAAATGACCGTAGGGCCGGCCACCACACGGGTGACCGGCCCTCCACGCGGACAACGAACCAAGGACTTCGAAGGCCCGAAGATCTCAGAGACGTCGGAGAAACCTCAAGGACCTCATTGGCCCCGAGACTCAGCGCCGCACAGGCTTACCAGCCTCAACGACGTTGAGCCTCAAAGGCCTCAAAGGCCTCAAAGGTCTCAACGCTTCAGAGCCTCAACGACCCCGAAGATCACTCAGTCCTCAAACCTCTTCGAGCGGTCCGCCGCCCAGCGGGCGAGGCGGGACCACCGGTGGGCGGCTCGGGCGCGGCGCCAGGGTCGCAGCGCTTGGGATTCTTGGTAGAAGTCCCGTATTCGGGCCCGGGACAGTTCTTCGTGAAGCAACATTTCGCTGGTCTCCTGAGTATCGAGCTGTTTGGGTAGCGGGTGCGCGCGGTCGGGTTCGCGGGTGCGCGCTTCGTAGTCGCGGATGGTGATGAGTTCGACGGTCATGCGGCGCTCCGGGCTGCGGCGGCGGGCTCGAGGGCGGCGTTCTTGCGCGGGCGGCCACGGGGCCGCTTGCGCGCGATCACGGCACCGCGCTCGAAGATCTCGCCACCCCAGACGCCCCAAGGCTCGCGCCGGGCGAGGGCACCCGCGAGGCAGGCCTCGCGGACGGGGCAGTCGGCGCACAGGGCCTTGGCGCGCTCGAGCTCGGCGGGAGACTCGGCGAACCAGAGGTCGGCGTCGCGGGAACGGCAGGGCAGGTCGAGCTCAGGGGCGGCGACCCCGTCGAGCAGGTCGCCGATACCGAGGTCGAAGCCCTCGGCGAAGGCGATGGCGGACGACATTTCCGTGCTCCTTCTTGTCGTTTCGGTGGTTTTGGGACTGTCGATCGAACTGGACAACTTGTTCCTCGTGGGGGTTGTGCAGCCAAAAAAACACGAAGGCCGCGGATCCGGTTACCGGTTCCGCGGCCTTCGTGAGCCTCGTGTCCTGACTAGGTCAGGAACTTCGCTCCCGTATCGACAACGGAACACGGAACTGCTTGATGGTCGGCAGATCGACGTCAACCTGCGGGTACGCGCCAACGAGGGCGGCGTTGGCCAGGGTGACCTCAACGGCGGTCCACGTACGCTCGTCAATCCGACGGAATCCGCCGAAGTGGGCGCTCGTGGACACACCGGTACCCTGGCGCGAAGCGGGGATGAGACCGCAGCCGGACAGACCGGTGCCAGGGTTCGAGAGCATCATGTTGCTGATCATTTCACCGGCACCACCTTCCGCTGTCCGGACGTTCGCCACCCGAGGCGGCGCGCGTCATGTGAATCCCCAGACCGGGGGCTTCCCACCCGGGTACGAGCAGATTATTGCCCCTCGCACACCGGGGCAACTTATTTTCCCGAAAACTCTCCGAAGCTACGAAGATCGCCTCCGAGCAGCGGGTTCGCCGCACCGATCAGGGTGCGGACGCGGTCAAGACCGCATCGAGGCACGAACCACGTCGAGCACCTCCGCGCCGAAGCGTTCGAGCTTCGTCGCGCCGATGCCGGAGATCGACACGAGCGCTCCGTCGTCGGTCGGTCGCTGTTCGGCGATGGCCATGAGTGTCGCGTCGGTGAACACCACGAACGCCGGCACCTTCAGCTCCCGCGAACGCTCGCCGCGCCACGTCTTCAGCTTCTCCAGCAGCCCTTCATCCACTGTGGACGGGCACTTCGAGCACCGCCCCAGCTTCACCTCGATCGTCTGCAGCAGCGGCCCGCCGCAGAGCCGGCAGCGCGCCGTCTTCGAACCCGGCGCCGACGAATTCTGCTGCGACCGCGCGACGCGGGCGGCCGGGTGGTCCTCCGGGATCAGCCCGTAGAGGAAGCGGCTGCGGCGACGGTTGCGCCGGCCACCCGGCGTACGCGACAGCGACCACGAGAGTGACAGGTGCTCCCGCGCCCGGGTGACGCCGACGTAGAACAGCCGCCGTTCCTCCTCGATCGCGGCTTCGTCGTCGCCCGCGTGGAGGATCGGCATGGTGCCCTCGGACAGGCCGACGAGGAACACCGCGTCCCACTCCAGGCCCTTCGCCGCGTGCAGTGACGCCAGCGTGACGCCCTCGACCGTCGGCGGGTGCTGCGCCGCCGCGCGCTGCTCCAGCTCCGCGACGAGCCGCGGCAGGTCGGCGTCGGCGACGCTCGCCGCGAGCTCCTCGGCCAGCTCCACCAGCGCGAGCAGCGCGTCCCACCGCTCCTTCGCCGCACCGCCGGCGGGCGGCTGCTCGGTGAGCCCGACGCGCGCGAGCACCGACCGCACCGCCGTCACCAGGTCGAGCGACGTCGGATCGGCCGACGCCACCCGCAGCGCCGACATCGCCTGCCGCACCTCGGCGCGTGCGAAGAACCGCTCGCCGCCGCGCACGAGGTACGGGATGCCGGACTCGGACAGCGCCTGCTCGTAGGCCTCCGACTGCGCGTTCACGCGGAACAGGACGGCGATCTCGCTCGCCGACACTCCCCCGTCCAGCAGTTCGCGCACGCGCCGCGCGACCGCCGCCGCTTCGGCCGACTCGTCCTCGTACTCGGCGAAGCGCGGCTCGGGCCCCGGCGGCCGCTGGCCGACGAGCTTCAGCCGCGACCCCGCCGGACGCCCGCGCGCCGCGCCGATCACCCGGTTCGCCAGCCCGACGACCTCGGGCGTCGACCGGTAGTCGCGCTCGAGCCGCACGACGGTGGCCTCGGGGAAGCGTCGCGTGAACTCCAGCAGCGGCCGCGGCGAGGCGCCGCCGAAGGAGTAGATGGTCTGGTTGGCGTCGCCGACGACGGTGAGGTCGTCGCGGCCACCGAGCCACGCGTCGAGCAGGCGCTGCTGCAACGGCGTGACGTCCTGGTACTCGTCGACCACGAAGCAGCGGTAGCGATCGCGGAACTCGACGGCGACGGCTTCGTGTTCTTCGAGCACGGCGGTGGTGTGCAGGAGCAGGTCGTCGAAGTCGAGGACCTGCGCGGAGTTCTTGATCTCCTCGTACAGCCGGTAGACCTGCGCGACCTGCGCCACCGGCGCCGGGGTGTCGCGCTGCGTGCGCGCGGCGACGGCCGGGTAGTCGTCGGGCGAAACGAGCGAGGCCTTACTCCACTCGATCTCGCTCGCGAGGTCGCGCAGCACCTCCGTCTCCGTGCTCAGCCGCGCGCGCTGCGCGGCCTGCGCCACGAGCCGGAACTTGTTGTCGACGAGATCCCACGGCCGGTCGCCGACCACGCGCGGCCAGAAGTACCGCAGCTGCCGGCGCGCGGCGGCGTGGAAGGTGAGCGCCTGCGCGGCGTCGACGCCGAGTCCGCGTAGCCGCGTGCGCATCTCGCCCGCCGCGCGCGTGGTGAAGGTGACGGCGAGTACTTGCCCGGCGGAGACGTGACCTGCGCCGACCAGGTGCGCGATGCGGTGCGTGATCGTGCGCGTCTTGCCCGTGCCGGCGCCGGCGAGAACACAGACAGGCCCGCGCGGCGCGGAGGCGGCGGCTCGTTGCTCGGGATCCAGCCCGTCGAGCAGGCCCTGGCGACTCTTCGGAGACGATGCGCTTGCCACCCCTCGATCCTCGCAGAGGGGGCCGAGGGATTCGTGGCAGGGCACGCGGCCGTATCCTGGTCAGATGGCGGGAAAGCAGGACAAGGAAGCGGCCAAGCTGGCCAAGCAGGAGAAGCGCGCGGCCGGCAAGGCGCGGCGCGGGCAGCTCTTCGAGGCGTTCAAGATGCAACGCCGCGAAGACCCGATGCTGATTCCTTGGATGGCCGGCTCGATCGTGGTCGTCGCGGGCGTCCTGTTCGGTGTCGGGTTCATCTTCAACGTGCAGTGGGCGCTGCTGCCGCTGGGCATCGTGCTGGGCGTGCTGCTCGCGGTGATCATCTTCGGCCGTCGCGTGCAGAAGACCGTGTACACGAAGGCCGACGGCCAGCCCGGCGCCGGCGCGTGGGCGCTGGAGAACATGCGCGGCAGCTGGCGCGTGACGCCGACCGTCGCCGCGACCACGCAGCTCGACGCCGTGCACCGCGTGCTCGGCGCGCCCGGCGTGATCCTCGTGGCCGAGGGCGCGCCGCACCGCGTGAAGGCCCTGCTCTCGCAGGAGAAGAAGCGGGTGTCGCGCCTGATCGGCGACACCCCGATCTACGACTACACCATCGGCAACAGCGAGAACGAGATCCCGCTCAAGAAGCTGCAGAGCACGCTGATGAAGCTGCCGCGCAACCTCAAGCCGCCGCAGGTCGACGCACTGGAGGCCAAGCTCGCGGCGCTCGGCAACCGCGGCGCGGCGATGCCGAAGGGCCCGATGCCGGCCGGCGCGAAGATGCGCAACGTGCAGCGGACGATCCGCCGACGCTGACCCTCTTACCGCTGAAAAGGCCTCCCGCTCGCGCTGAGCAGGAGGCCTTTTTGTTCGGGGACGGTCAGCGCATCCGGATCACGACGGTGCCGGTCACGCGGTCGAGCCAGCTGCGGCCGTCGGTGTTGCGGACGAGGGCGGGCACGATCACGACCGTCAGCACCATTCGCAACACCGCGCGCCAGGGGCCGACCATCGTGGCGCCGTCGAGGCGCGCGACGCGCACGCCCACGGCGCCCATGCCCGGCGTGAAGCCGAAGAACATCGCCGGCACGGTCGTGATGACGGCCCAGACGACGCCGGCCCACCAGTTGAACGTCTGCATCGCGGCGACGTCCTGCACGTCGTAGCGCACGAAAAGCGTGGTGATCAGGCCCGCGAGGACCAGGTCGATGACCAGCGCCAACAGCCGCGACCCGAAGCCGGCGACGGAGCCGACGCCCGATTCGGGCAGACCGAACGTTTCACCGGGCCACTTCGGCGCGGTTCGGTTTTCCGAGCCCGGGCCGCTGCCAGTCCCGGGGAGCCATTCGCCCGTCCATCTCGCCACCCGTCCAGGGTATGCCGGTGGCGCACACCACATCCGCCCTGGTCGGATGGCGCGTGTCACGCCACCCGTTAACGTGTGTGAAACATACGGGTGACGGTCGGGCAACACCGCACTCTTAGCGTGAGCCGAAGAGAGTACTGCCGAGCGAGCTCGATCGAAGAAGGAGTCACCGAGGGTGCCCACTACTCCAGACGACATCCAGCGCCTGATCGCCGACGAGAAGGTGGAGTCCATCGACGTCAGGTTCTGCGACCTGCCGGGCGTGATGCAGCACTTCACGGTGCCCGCGAAGGCCTTCGACCTCGAAGCCTACGAGGAAGGCCTCGCCTTCGACGGCTCGTCCGTCCGCGGCTTCCAGTCGATCCACGAGTCCGACATGCTGCTGCTGCCGGACCCTGAGACCGCGCGCATCGACCCGTTCCGCAAGGCGAAGACGCTCTCGCTGAACTTCTTCGTGCACGACCCGTTCACGCGTGAGGCCTACAGCCGCGACCCGCGCAACATCGCGCGCAAGGCCGAGCAGTACATCGCCGAGTACGGCGTGGCCGACAACGTGTACTTCGGCCCGGAGGCGGAGTTCTACATCTTCGACTCCGTGCGCTTCGACTCGGCCGAGCACGCGTCGTTCCACGAGATCGACTCCGTCGAGGGCTGGTGGAACACCGGCACCGACGAGGTCGGCGGCAACCAGGGCTACAAGACGAAGTTCAAGGGCGGCTACTTCCCCGTCCCGCCGGTCGACCACTTCGCCGACCTGCGTGACGACATCGTCCGCCAGCTGCAGGGCTCCGGCTTCGAGATCGAGCGCGCGCACCACGAGGTGGGCACCGCCGGCCAGACGGAGATCAACTACAAGTTCAACACGCTGCTGCACGCTGCCGACGACCTGCAGCTGTTCAAGTACATCGTGAAGAACACCGTGTTCGCCGCCGGCAAGACCGCGACGTTCATGCCGAAGCCGCTCGCCGGCGACAACGGCTCGGGCATGCACTGCCACCAGTCGCTGTGGAAGGACGGCCTGCCGCTGTTCCACGACGAGTCCGGCTACGCGGGCCTGTCCGACACGGCGCGCCACTACATCGGCGGCCTGCTCAAGCACGCGCCGAGCCTGCTGGCCTTCACGAACCCGACGGTGAACTCGTACCACCGCCTCGTGCCGGGCTTCGAGGCCCCGGTTTCGCTGGTGTACTCGCAGCGCAACCGTTCGGCGTGTGTCCGCATCCCCATCACGGGCAACAACCCGAAGGCCAAGCGCGCCGAGTTCCGCTGCCCGGACTCGTCGGGCAACCCGTACCTGGCCTTCTCCGCGATGATGATGGCCGGCCTCGACGGCATCAAGAACAAGATCGAGCCGCCGGAGCCCATCGACAAGGACCTCTACGAGCTCCCGCCCGAGGAGGCCAAGAACGTCAAGCTCGTTCCCGGCGACCTCGGCACGGTCCTCGACACCTTGGAAGCCGACCACGACTTCCTGCTCGAGGGCGGCGTCTTCACGCCCGACGTGATCGACACCTGGATCTCCTACAAGCGCGAAAACGAAATCGACCCGCTGCGGCTGCGTCCGCACCCGTACGAGTTCTCGCTCTACTACGACGTGTGATCCTGGAAGTCCGCACAATGTCCTGACCAGCGGAAACGCTGGCAGGCCACTTCCCAGGCCGTCTGAACGCGAAGTCATGGCCCGCCGACGCTCCGTCGGCGGGCCATGACTTTTTCGCTGTCACGACGCGAACGCCGAGCGCTTCAGGGGACTTCCTCCACGATGCCGCGTGCCACTGCTGCTCCTTCGCGATGGGTCGGGGCTCAGCCCCTAGGCTGTGCTTGTGCTCGCTTTGGACACGTTCGACCTCGGTGAGATCGCGGATGCCCGCTTTCCGCCGCTTCAAAGACCAGCCGTACAGCGACTATCCCGAACTTCCTTCCTTTGGCACGCCTTCCGCGACGTGCAGCGAGGACCGTGAGACCGCGATGCGCACGTATTTCGAGCTTGAAGACACCGACGCGTTCGAAGCGGCCAAGGCGCTGCTGATACGTCGCTGCGCGGCCTGGGCAGAGCACGAGGACGTCGATCCGGTGGCGCTGGAAGCGGCGTTGGAGTTCCGGCACTACAGCGTCGACGGACGCCTGGGGTACTGGACCACCGGCCTGGTCGAGGAATTTCTGCTGTCGCACACGCCTCGAACGCTGTCGGCCACCCCAGAGGACTCGGCCCATGTCCCGGAAGGCCTGCGGCTACTTCTGCGTTATCTGCACGCGACCGGACTGGCCGACCCGACCGGTGATCCACTGGCGGGTCTCGAGGCGGCTGTGACGAAAGCCGGCGCCGAATTCGCTGCGGCAATGGCCGATGAACGCAACTTCGGCGTGTCCAAATTCTGGGTGATGAACGCGTTCCGGCACGGAATCGATCCCGCTGACGAAACCGCCATGGAGAGCTTCGTCAACGAGGTCCGCGAGGGCCGGGTCGACTACGACGACGAGGTGCTCAGCGAGATCGCCGCGCGACACGTCCTCGCCGGTGACAGCCGGCCCGAACGAGCAATGGCGCAGCTTCCGGTATCGCTTCCCCCCGATGCAGAACTCGCGGCAGCCGCCGAGCAGACGCCGGTCGTCACCTGGTTGCGCACATTGGTCGAATGGGCTGGCAACGGACGAGCGCTGACACCGACCGGCAACCTCAAACTGGCTGATGCACGCGAGCTCGTGACACTGCTGGACACCGGCGACGAGCTCGATCCGAGGATCGGGGACCGGACCTATCGGACCCAGAGCAGCGCCGATCTGCCCGTCTTGGCCAGTCTGGTCGAGCTCGCCAAGAAGATCCGCGTAGTCCGGGTGATCAAGGGCAAGCTGGTACGGGTGGAGAAGAACGCGCGGCTGCTGCGCGAAGGCCTGGCACTCTGGACCGCAGCGTTCGACGCACTACCCTCCTCCGACCTCGTCAGGCGCGGGCGTGGCTGGGTACCCGAGTACACCTTCATGCTCGGCAGCATCATCGACGAAGTGCTACCCGACGTCCTCAACACCCTCTACAGCTTTCCCGAACCGATTCCGGTGGTCCGGCTCGAAGAGAGCGTCTGGCTGTCGTTTGGCGAAGCGTTCTACCTCGACGAGCTGGATGAGACGACCGAGACGGCGTGGCGCGAGGGAGTCCTCGCGGACCTGCGCCGGCTGTTTACCACGCTCGCCGACTTCGGTGCGGTCAAACTCACGACCGGTGACCCCGATCCAATTTTCGGCGCGGACCTCGGACGGGACGGACCTGACGTGTTCCCGCCGGATGCAGCCGATCGCCTGCGGTCCACGCTCTCCGCCGGCGCCGTGGACCTGATGACCCTGACGCCACTCGCCGCTCGGGCGGTACGCACCCGCCTGGTTGAAGCGGGCCGCCACGCGCCGCTGGTCGGGGAGCTGTCCAACGCCGAACCCGCCGGGCTGCTGGGTGCGCTCACCGAGCACTACACCCCGGAGACGGCGGAAGCGGAACTCGCCGGATGGCTGGACACCCACGGTGGTCTGGAGCGTGGTCTGTCTCTGCTGCTGGACGCCATCCGCAACTGCCCATTCCGTTCGCGCGCAGGCGCAACGCTCGACGTGTTGACCCAGGCCATTCCCGACGGTTCCACGTTCCTGCGGGGTCTGCGTCAGGACCGGCAGCTGGGCCCGATCGTCGTGCAGATCCTCGTCGGCAACGGAGAGCTCGCGGTGGAGGAGCTCAGCGACGAGGAAAGACTGTGTGCCATGGCTGAGCAGTTCATCCTCCTGCTTGAGGTCGGCGGCCCCGACGCCATTGCCGACGCCCTCGCCGCGATCCCTCCCGACGAGGCTCGCAGCCTGACTGCGGAACTGCTGGCCTGCGGCCATCCGGACGAGCCCGGGATAGCGGAGCTGCGGGAGATATTCACCAAACGGCGGTCTGGGCTTGCGACTGTGCACCCGCTGGCCGGAATGCCACGGCCGTCTCGAAAGGTCCGGGGGAAGCGGAAGAGCCGGTGACGTTGAGGGCGTTCGGCCACAAAGGAGCAGGTCCGCGCGGCGGAGTCGCTGTACCGCGACGTGTGCTGGGCGGCCCTGAACCGACGGCCCCATAGAACGCGCGGGACGGCGGCCGAGGGGAAACCCCAGCCGCCGTCCCGTTTTCGCACCCCCGCCGAAAAGCTCAGTCCACCAGCAGGTCCTCCACCATGATCGGGATGTGGCGGACCCGCACGCCGGTCGCGTTGTAGATGGCGTTGGCGATGGCGGCGGCAACGCCGACGGTGGCGATTTCGCCGATGCCGCGGGCGCCGACGGCGTTGTGGAAGGTGTCGGGGTACTGGACGAAGTGGACGTCGATGTCGGGGATGTCGGCGTTGACCGGCAGGAGGTAGCTCGCGAAGTCGCCCGTGGCGAAGCGGCCCCAGGTGTCCAGCTCGAGAGCCTCGTGCAGCGCCGCGGAGACGCCCCAGATCATGCCGCCCTTGATTTGGCTGCGGGCGAGCTTGTCGTTGATGATGCGGCCGCCGTCGAAGACGCCCAGGAGGCGCGAGACGCGGGCCTCGCCGGTGAGGCGGTGGACGCGGGCCTCGCAGAACTGGGCGCCGAACGAGCTGAACGAGTGTTTGGTCAGCTCCTCGCCCGGCGCTGAGGAACCCGTGGCGGACAAGGAATCCCGGCCGACGGCGCGCAGCAGTGAGCCGAAGGGCATGGTGTCCGTGTCGCCGTGGATGTGGCCGTCGGCGTAGGTCACCTCTTGGCCCGCGAAGGGGGCGCCCGGCGCGGAAGCCAGAGCCAGCAGCGCGTCGAGGACCTCGCTCGCCGCGAGCATGATCGCGGTGCCGACGCTGGCCGTCGCCGTGGAGCCGCCGGACATGCCGCCCGGGGGAAGCTTGGAGTCGCCCAGCCGAGGGGTGATCCGGGACGGCACGAGGTCCAGCGATTCCGCGCCGACCGACGACATCACGTTCAGCAGGCCCGTTCCCGGGTCGGCGCCGCTGGTGGCGACCTCGGCGGTGCCGTCCGCGTTAAGGGTGATGCCGACCGTCGCGGGGAAGCGCAGGGCGGGGAACATCGCCGTCGCCATGCCGACGCCGACCAGCCAGTCGCCGTCGACGCGGCCCTGCGGCCGCGGAGACCAGCCGAACTCGCGCGCACCGACGGCGAAGCACTCGTCGAGGTGTTTGCTCGACCACTGCAGGTCTTTGCCGGGTGGGGCGAGCGAGCTGTTGCGCACGCGCAGCTCGATCGGGTCCATGCCCAGCGCCACGGCCAGCTCGTCCATCGCGCTCTCCAGCGCGAACGAGCCCGGCGCCTCACCCGGCGCGCGCATGAACGTGGTCGGCGGGATGTTGAGCGGCACCATCTTCTGGCTGATGGACAGGTTCTTCGTGGCGTACCACTCGCGCGAGGTGCCGTGCGAGGTCGGCTCCACGAACGACCGGTCCATCGCCGTGCTGGACCACGAGTCGTGGCGCAGGCCGAGGATCGTGCCGTCGGCGTCGGCGCCGATGGTGACCTTCTGCAGCGTCGCGGCTCGCGTGGCCGTCGCCGTGAAGACCTGCTCGCGCGTCAGCGCCGCCTTCACCGGCCGGCCCAGCTCCTTCGCCGCCGCGGCCGCGAGGAACGCGGGCGTGGACGTGCGCCCCTTGCCGCCGAACGCGCCGCCGACGTAGGGGTTGATCACGTGCACGGCCGAGACGTCGAGGGCGAGCGCGCCGGCGAGCTCCATGGCGATGAGGTTGCTGCCCTGGTTGCCGGTGTAGACCGTGAGCTCGCCGTCGTCCCACACCGCGACGGCCGAGTGCGGCTCCATCGCGGCGTGGTTCTGCGTGGCCGTGCGATAAGCGTGGTCCACCACGAACGGCGCGGCGGCGAACACGTCCTCAATGGACTCGACGTCGTCGGCCAGCACCTCGATCTGAGGCGGGTTCCCGCGCGACTCCGGCGCGTCCTCGGCCGAGGCGAGCCCTTCGTCGAACGAAACCAGCGCCGGCTTCTCGTCGTACGTGACGTCCACCAGCATGGCCGCGTCGCGCGCCTGCTCGAACGACTCCGCGACGACGAACCCGATCGGCTGCCCGTAGTAGTCGACGTCGGTGTTGCGCAGCGGCACCCAGGTCTCGCCCATGATCGGCGACACCGGCGGCGTGCGCAGGTCCAACCGGTCGAACGGCGTGTAGACGGCGAGGACGCCCGGCGCCTTCTTCGCCGCATCGGAGTCCATGCTCTCGACCTGGCCGTGGGCCACAGTGCTGACCACGACGTAGCCGTAGGCCATGCCCGGGAAGTTGTGGTCCATCGCGTACTTCGCGCGCCCGGTGACCTTCAACGGCGCGTCGAGCCTGTCAGTCATCGACGGCTCCCTTCGGTCAGCTCCAGCAGCGCGCGCACGACGGTGCGCTTCACCAGGGACACCTTGAACGAGTTGAACGCCAGCGGCCGCGCGCCTTCCGCGGCCAGAGAAGCTGCCTGCTCGAACGACTCCTGCGTGACAGGCTTGCCCCGCAACGCTTCCTCCACCGCCGTGAGCCGCCACGGAACGGTCGCCACCCCACCGACGGCCACCCGCGCGTCGGCGATCACGCCATCCCGCACGTCCAGCGCCACCGCCGCCGACGCCAACGCGAACTCGTACGACTGGCGGTCGCGAACCTTGACGTAGGTGGAGTTTTCGGCCCAGTCCAGCCGCGGCACGCGCACCTCGGTGATCAGCTCGCCGGGGCGCAGGTCGTTCTCCACGTCCGGTGTTTCGCCTGGTGTGCGGTAGAAATCGGTGAGCTTCACCGTGCGCTTGCCGGTCTTGCCGGTGAGTTCCACCTCGGCATCCAGCGCGACGAGCGCCACCGCGACGTCGCTGGCGTGTGTCGCCACGCAGGAGTCGCTGGTGCCGAGGATCGCGTGCATGCGGTTGACGCCCGCCAGCGCGGAGCAACCGCTGCCCGGGTCGCGCCGGTTGCACGGCATGGTGACGTCGCGGAAGTACGAGCACCGCGTGCGCTGCATCAGGTTGCCGCCGATGCTGGCCATGTTCCGCAGCTGCTGCGAAGCACTCAGCAGCAGCGCGCGCGAGATCGCCGGGTACACGCCGGGGTGCGCGGCGATGTCGCCCATTCGTTCCAGAGCCCCGAAACGCAGGCCGTCAGTGGTGTCGATGCCGCGCAGCGGGAGGTCGTTGATGTCCAGCACCCGCTGCGGGGTGAGGACGTCGAGCTTCATCAGGTCGACGAGCGTGGTGCCGCCGGCGAGGAAGGTTCCGGACGCGTCGAGCGCGTCTTCGACAGTGGTGGGCGCGGTCAGCTCAAACGGTCGCATCGGCCCGCCTTGCCTGCTCGGCGGCCTGCTCGACTGCGGCCACGATGTTCGGGTACGCCGAACAGCGGCACAGGTTGCCGGACATGAACTCGCGGACGTCCGCGATGTCGTCGCGCACGGCGGCGACGGCCGACATCACCTGCCCGGACGTGCAGAAGCCGCACTGCAACGCGTCCTGGTCCACGAACGCCTGTTGCACGGGATGCAACCCGTCCTCAGTGGACAGACCTTCGACCGTGGTGACCGGCCTGCGCACGGTGGCCGCGAGGGTGAGGCACGACAGGACGGGTTTGCCGTCGACGTGCACGGTGCAGGCGCCGCACTGGCCGCGGTCACAGCCCTTCTTGGGGCCGGTCACGTCCAAGCGTTCGCGCAACGCGTCGAGCAGCGTGACGCCGGGTTCGACGGCGAGCTGTTCGACGCGTCCATTGATTTCGAGGGAGATGTCCACTGGAACTCTTTCCCGCAGGATGGGGTTGTGGTGGGAGAAGCCGGCCACTCGGAACGCGAGCGCCGGGTACGCTAGCGGATAGTCATCCGCTCAGACTCGCGTTTCCGAGGTTATCGGATTACTATCCGCTTCGCAACGAGGTGCAGGTCCTGGAGCTGCTCCAAGCCCTGCACTACAGTCCTGAGCAGGGAAGACGCCGGCTGGAACGGGAGGAACGATGTCGACGGGATCGGTCAGCCCGCGACGTGCGGACACCCGGCGCAACCACGAGCGCATCCTCGCTGTCGCGGCCCAGTCGCTCGCGTGCTCGGGCGAGGTCTCGTTCAACGCCATCGCGAAGCAGGCCGAAGTCGGCGTCGGCACCGTGTACCGCCACTTCCCCACCGTGGCCGACCTCATCCTCGCCGTGTACGAGCGGGAGGTGTGCCAGCTCGTGAACGTCGTGCCGACGCTGCTGGAGCGGTGCCCGCCGGAACAAGCGTTCCGCGTGTGGGCGAGCGAGCACCTCGCGCACTACCTGATCACCAAACGCGGCCTCGCCACGGCCCTGCGCGCGGCCTCGAGCAGCGCCCAACTGCCGGCCCACGCGTACAAATCCCTGGTCGACGCCCTCGACACCCTGCTGAAGGCCAACATCGCCGCCGGCACCGTCCGCCCGGACATCTCGGTGGACACGGTGATGCGCGCCATGGCGGGCTTGCTGCTGCTCCGCCCGGACGAGGATTGGAAGGCGGCCACGGAAAGTCTCGTGGACTTCGTGTGGCGAGGGATGCGCGCGGACTGACGGCCGAGCTCAGCGACCGCAAATCCGCAGTGCCGGCCGTAGTCGCGCCAAGCGAGGCACTCTTCAACTACTGGGACTGACCTGCCCGCGCGATGACCACCGCGACCGGAACTCGGGCGTCCGGGTCGAAGAGCGTCTCCGATTCGATGGTGAAGCCCGCGGTGCGCAGGAAGGCCGACATGGTGGCGGGGCGGCGTCGGTGGATGTGGACGTGCATGGGGTGGCCGCCGTAGCCGGAGGTTTTGCACGTGGTCACGTCGCCGACGTGGAAACCGACCAGGGCCACGCCGCCGGGGCGGAGGGCCCTGTGGAAATGGGTCAGAACCGTCGGCAGGACGGCGTCGGGAATGTGGATGAGGGACCAGATGGCGAGGACGCCGCCCAGCGAACCGCTGGGGACGGGGAGGTCCGTCATCGAACCGACGGCGAACGGCACGCCGGTGTGGGCGCTGCGGGTGAAGGCGATCATCTCGGGTGAGAGGTCGAGGCCGAAGGCGTCGACGCCCAGGGTGCGCAGGTGGGCGGTGACCCAGCCGGGGCCGGAGCCGATGTCGGCGACGCGGCCGTCGGTGAGTTCCGCGAAGAGGCCCAGCAAGGAGCGCAAGTGCGGCTTGCCGGCGAGGGTGTCGCGCAGTTGGGCCGCGTAGCTGGGGGCGACGGTGTCGTAGGAGGCGCGGATATCCGACAGCCAGGAAGTCACTACTCCCCCGTCGAGAGGACCTTGAGGTTCAGGCCGGCGCGTTCGAAGCGGCCGCGGGGGTCGTCGACGAGGCGGCGGGCCTCCAGATCCATTAGGCCTACCGTGCAGGTGATCTCGGCCGAGAGGGTGCCGTCGAGTTTGAGGATGCGGGAGGTCATCCAGAAGACCTTGCCGTCGCCGAAACGGGCGTCGCAGGTGACGTCGACGGTGTCGCCGCCGCGGAGTTCGCGGCGGTAGACGATGTGGGACTCCAGCAGGACCGGCGCGACGTTTTCCTCGCGCAGCCGGGAATCGCCCGCGGATTCGAAGAGTTCGATGCGCGAGACCTCGCCGTAGGAGTGGTAGACGGCATGGTTGAGGTGGCCCAGCGAGTCGAGCTCGTAATGGCGCACCTTGATGCGGGTGCGGAACGGTTCGCGATCGGTCACGCGCCCACTCTAGATCTCGGTGAAAGCTAGGTCTCGTAGAACAGCTCCTCGACCACCGCGTGCGCGCGGCGTGTGACGCGGCGGTAGGTGTCGAGGAACTCGCCCGGGTCGTCGTCCACGGTGTAGCCGAACACGCGCGCCACGGCGGCCAGGTCCCGGCCCGAGCCGGGCACCTCGTCGACGGCCTTGCCGCGCACGAGCATCCCGGCGTTGCGCACGTGCGTGGCCAGCAGCCACGCCTCGCGCAGGTAGTCGACCGACTCCTGGGGCGCCAGACCCGTTTCCGCGAGCGCCGTCAAAGCGTCGAGCGTCGACGCGGTGCGCAGGCTCGGCTGCTCGTGCGCGTGCTGCAGCTGCAACAGCTGCACGGTCCACTCGACGTCGGCCAGCCCGCCGCGGCCGAGCTTGGTGTGGCGCGTCGGGTCGGCGCCGCGGGGCAGCCGCTCGGTTTCCACGCGCGCTTTGATGCGGCGGATCTCGCGGGCCTTCGTCGCGTCCAAGCCGCCCTCGGGGTAGCGGACGGGGTCGATCATCGTGATGAACCGCTCGCCCAGCTCCTCGTCGCCGGCGATGAACCGCGCGCGCAGCAGCGCCTGTGCCTCCCAGACCTCGCCCCAACGCTGGTAGTACGCGCGATACGACTCCAGCGTCCGGACCAGCGGCCCGCTGCGTCCCTCCGGCCGCAGGTCGGCGTCGACGACCAGCGCCGGGTCGGAGCTCGGCGCGCCCAGCATCTTGCGCACGGTCTCGGCCACCGACGAAGCGAACTTCACCGCGTCGGAGTCCGACACACCTTCCGCGGGCTCGCAGACGAACAGCACGTCGGCATCCGAGCCGTAGCCCAACTCCGCGCCGCCGAGCCGGCCCATGCCGATCACGGCGACGGTGGCCGGCGTGCGTCCCAGCTCCGCCTGCCGCTTCCGGTACGCCGCGGCCAGCGCACCCTGCAGCACGGCGACCCACACACTCGACAGCGCCTCGCACACGGCCGGAACGTCCAGCAACCCCAGCAAATCCGCACACGCCACGCGCAGCAACTCGTGCCGCCGCAACGAACGCGCTGCCGCCACCGCCGCGTTCAACCCGGGCTGACGCCGCACGGCCGCCCGCAACGACGTCGCCACCTCGGCCGGCTTCCGCCCCGTCAGCCGAGCCGGTTCTCCCAGCAGCTGCAACACTTCCGGCGCACGCACGAGCAGGTCGGGCACCAGCTTCGACGTGCCGAGCAGGAACGCGAGCCGCTCCACCACCGTGCCCTCGTCGCGCAGCACGCGCAGGTACCACGGCGTGTCCTCCAGCGCCTCGGACACCTTCCGGTACGACAGCAGCCCGCCGTCGGGATCCGGTGTGTCGGCGAGGAAATCGAGCAGCACGGGCAGCAGTGCCTGCTGGATCGCCGCGCGCCGCGACACGCCCGAAGTCAGCGCCTTGATGTGCTGCAGCGCGCCTTCCGGCGCCGCGTACCCGAGCGCGGCGAGCCGGCTCGCGGCCTGCTTTGTCGTGAGCCGCAACGCTTCCGTCGGCACGTTCGCCACCGACTGCAGCAGCGGACGGTAGAAGACCTTCTCGTGCAGCCGCCGGATGCCCTGCGCGTGGCGGCGGAACTCGGCGAGCAGCTCCTGGCCCTGGCTCCGCCCGCGCACCGCGCGAATCCCGCACGCGCGCGCGAGGATGCGCAGCTCGTCGGTGTCGTTCGACTCCGGGAACAGATGCGTGCGCCGCAGCCGGCGCAGTTGCAGCCGGTGCTCGACGGTGCGCAGGAACTCGTACGAAGTCCCCATTTCGGCCGAGTCCGCGCGCCCGACGTATCCGCCCTCGCCCAGCGCCGCCAGAGCCTCCATTGTGGACGGTGAGCGCAGCTCGGGGTCCACGCGCCCGTGCACGAGCTGCAGCAGCTGCACAGCGAACTCGACGTCACGCAGCCCGCCGCGGCCCAGCTTCAGCTCGCGCTCGGCGTGCGCCGCGGAGACGTGGTCCTCCACGCGCCGGCGCATCTGCTGCACTTCGGTCACGAAGTTCTCGCGATCGGCGGCCGCCCACACCATCGGGGCGACCATCTTCGCGTATTCCTCGCCCAGCCCGGCATCACCTGCGACCGGGCGCGCTTTGAGCAGCGCCTGGTACTCCCAGGTCTTCGCCCACTTCTGGTAGTACGCCGTATGTCCCTCGAGCGTGCGCACGAGCGCGCCGCTCTTGCCCTCCGGTCGCAGCGCCGCGTCGACCTCGAAACACGCCTTGCCGACCACCCGCATCATCGTGCTGGCCAGCCGCGTCGCCACGCCGAGGTCGCCGGCGCCGACGAAGATCACGTCGACGTCGCTCACGTAGTTGAGCTCGCGCCCGCCGGTCTTGCCCATCGCGATCACGGCCAGCGCGCCCTCGGCACTCGCCCCAACCTCCTGTTCGGCCACGGCGAGGCCCGCCTTCAGCGCGGCCTCGGCCAGAAGCGTCAGCTGGTGGGTGATGTCCTTGAACGACGGGTGGTCGAGCCCCTCCTCCACGAGGTGCCCGAGGTCGACGGCCGCGATGCCGAGCAGCAGCCGCCGGTACGCCGTCCGCAGTGCCTGCTCGGCGGCCAGACCGGTGACGTACGTGCCGTCGTCCTGGCGCAGGTCGTCGCACAGCCGATCGGCGAACTGCTCGGGCACGGTGCAGCGGTGGTCGACAAGGCAGTGCCACTCGCCGGGGTTGGCGGCGAGGAAGTCGCCTAGCGCGGTGGACGTGCCGAGCACCCCGAGCAGGCGGCCGCGAAACGTCCGGTTGTCGCGCAGGGCCCGGTCCAGCTCGGGCCACGCGCCTTCGTCGGCCTCGCGGATGCGGTCGAGGCCCTGCAACGCGAGGTCCGGGTCGGCGGCGCGCGAGAGGGCCGCGAGCACGTCGGCGGTGCCCTCGACCGGTCCCGCGGCGTCCCACCAGCCCGCCGCACGCAACTGGGCGTCGGCCTTGTCGTCGGTGAAGCCGTACCGGGCCGCCGATGCGGCCGTCCGCGCGCGCTCTGCCATCTCCTTCACCGTAGCCGGATCCGCGTCGGCTGAGCAGGCAGGCACACGTTCACTTTCAGGCGGCGAGGCGGTCGGGTTCCGTGTCGGCGGCCGAGGGCTCCGGCACCTGGAAGCTGTGCGCGGTGACGGGCCGGCGGCGTGAGAGCACGTAGATGCCGACGCCGATGGCGATGCCCACGACACCGACGCCGATGGTCCCCGCCGTGCCGAGCGACGCGAGCTTCCCCGCGGCCGCGCCGACGAGGGCGGCCGCCGGCAGCGTGAACAGCCAGGCCACGACCATGCGCCCGGCCATCCGCCAGCGCACCGGCGCCTCGCGACGGCCGACACCCGAGCCGACGATCCCGCCGGAGCACACGTGCGTGGTCGAGAGCGGGAAACCGAAGTGCGACGACAGCAGGATCACGGCGGCGCTGCTCGTCTGGGCGGCGAAGCCCTGCGGGCCTTCGATGTCGGTGAGGCCCTTGCCGAGCGTGTGCGTGATGCGCCAGCCGCCGAGGTACGTGCCGAGCGCGAGGGCCGACGCAGCGCTGATGATCACCCAGATCGGCGGCGCCGAGCCCGCGGGCAGGCCGCCGGCGCTGACCAGCGTCAGGGTGATCACGCCCATGGTCTTCTGGGCGTCGTTGGTGCCGTGCGCGAGGGAGACGAGCGACGCGGACAAGATCTGACCGACGCGGAAGCCGCGTCCACCGCGCTTGCGGACGAACAGCTTGTAGACCAGATACGTGAAGCCGGCCGCCACCAGGCCGGCGATGATCGGCGACGCGGCGGCCGGCACGAGGACCTTGTCCACGATCTTGCCGAAGTGCACCGAGTCGGCGCCCGCCGAAACCCAGGTGGCGCCGATGAGGCCGCCGAACAGCGCGTGCGACGAACTCGACGGCAGGCCGACGTACCAGGTGACGAGGTTCCAGACGATCGCCCCGATCAGGCCGCCGAAGACGATCGACGGTCCGATCTTGGTGTCGTCGACGAGACCGCTGGAGATCGTCTTCGCGACCTCCACCGACAGGAACGCACCGGCGAGGTTCAGCACCGCCGAGATGGCTACCGCGACCCGCGGTTTGAGCGCGCCCGTGGCGATGGAGGTAGCCATCGCGTTGGCCGTGTCGTGGAAGCCGTTGGTGAAGTCGAAGACGAGGGCCGTGCCGATGACGACGACGACCACTAGCGAGGGATCCACCCCGGTCCTCCATACCTACGGGAGCATCTCTCGCAAGGTACCCGACCGATCGAGTGAATCGTCAACGCTGCGTTAGTGATCCGTGCATCATCCGTTAAGCAAGCGGCAATGTGTGTTGACTCTCCGCCGCCGCGTCGAGCTCACCGGCGGCCAATCGAACGAACCGGTGCGCGAACGGCCGCCAAGTCTCGGCGATGTCCGCGTGCACAGAGATCAGCCTCTCCGGCGTGAGCGCCCCCGGTCGGGTGAGTTCCGCCATCTCGGGCTCGTCCTCGGCCCAGCGGCGCACGAGGTCCGGCGTCGTCTCGATGTGGAACTGCACGCCGTAGACGCAGCGCCGCAGGCGGAACGCCTGGTTCTGGTACAGCGGCGCGGACGCGAGCAGCTCGGCGCCGGGCGGGAGGCGCTTGATCACGTCGTTGTGGAACTGGATCACGTCCTGCATCAGCGGCAGGTCGGCGAACAGCGGGTCGGTCCAGGCGGCGTCCTTCTTGGAGACGAGCGCGGGGCCGACCTCGGGCCCGTTCTCGCCGACCACGACCTGGCCGCCGGTGGCCGCGGCGAGCAGCTGCGCGCCGAGGCAGATGCCGAGCGTCGGGAGCTGCTTGCCGGTGGCCTGGCCGAGCAGCCTGCGGACATCGGCGAGCCACGGATGGCGCTCGTCGTCCAGGGCACCCATGCCGCCGCCGAGGCAGACGACGCCCGCGTAGCCGTCGAGGTCGGCGGGCAGCTCGTGCTCCGGTGGGTTTCGGACCTCGAGCTCGGCGCCGGCCTCGGTCAGCCAGTCACCGAGCGGGCCGAGGGGGTCGCCGACGTCGGGTTGGATGATCAGCAGACGTGTCACCTCTCCAGGGTACGGAGTGGGGTGAGGTGCGCGGTCTCGGTGGGGTAGCCGGCGTTCTGCCACGTGGTGATGCCGCCGGAGAGACGCTTCGCCGTGAAGCCGAGGGCAGACAGGCGGAGCGCGCCCTGGGTGGCGGCGTTGCAGTGGATGCTTTCGCAGTAGCAGACGTAGACGAGGTTCTTGTCGAGGTCGCGGGTGCTGTCCTCGGTGATGTTCTTGTAGGGCAGGTGGATGGCACCGGGGATGCGCGCGCTCGCGTACGCCTCGGCCCCGCGGGTCTCGGCCAGGACGTACCCGTCGGTGCGGCCCGCGGCGAGGTCTTCTGCCAGGTCGACGGGGTCGACCTCGAAGCCGAGCTCGCGCCCGAAGTAGGTGACGGCTTGGTTCGGTGCCGGGGTCTCGAACTGGAGGATGCGGGGTTTCATGGGGTCAATCGTCGCTTGGCGCTGGGTGTTCGCCACAGAGCCGAACCCTGGTGATCGGGTTGGTTAGCCTGGGATTTCCTCGTTCGGGCCGTGCTCTGCCGGGAGTTTGTTCTGTGAACCACTTCGTGGACCTCGACACCGTCGACTGGCAGCTGATCGAACTCCTGCAGTCCGACGGCCGCCTCACGTTCTCCGAACTCGGCCGGCGGGTGTCGCTGTCCGCCCCCGCCGTGACGGAGCGAGTGCGCCGGCTCGAGCAGCGCGGGGTGATCACGGGTTATACCGCTCGCATCGACGCGTCCAAGCTGGGCCTGCCGATCGAGGCGATGGTCCGCGTGCGCGTCCGCAGCCTCGACGGCCCACGGTTCCGCGCGACGATTCTGCCCCTGTCCGAGGTTGTCGCCGCCGACCACATCACGGGCGACGAATGCTGGCTGCTGCGCGTGCGCTGCCGTTCGACGAGCGAGCTGGAGACCTTCGTGGAGCGCGCCCAGCGCTACGGCGAGACGACGACGTCGCTGGTCTTCTCGTCTCCCGTGGTGAGCCGGCCGATCACCCGTCCCAGCTGAGCCGGCCGGTCGAAAAGGTCGGGAAATAGAGTCAGGCCCCGGGAGAACCGTGAAGATTCTCGACCGGGGCCTACTCTAAGTAAGTTCGGCGGCGTCCTACTCTCCCACAACCCTTCGGTTGCAGTAC
>NZ_JBFBAF010000018.1:149628-205046 GCF_040682095.1 Amycolatopsis sp. NPDC051372 | reverse complement strand
AGGCACGCTTTCCCGCCTTGACAACACGTCACCGGCCGTCAACACAATCCAGCTTCGGGGTGCACCCCCCACGCAACACGCCCCGCGAGGCCCGAACCCGCACCCCCCACGCAACACGCCCCGCGAGGCCCTCTTGTCTTGGCTGCAGAAGCTCACAACGGAAGACCCCATGCCTAGACCGGCCACCCACCGTGAGGTGATCCCCGCCGCACTCGACCAGGGAGGTCGCGACCACCCGGTTCACGCTGATCTAACGTCGAACCCCGAGTCGCCACCGAGGGCGGCCGCTCCCCGGGCGAGCTGGGCGGCGCCCCGCAGTGGCCGCCAGACTGGAGAAGCCGGGGGTGCAACCCCAGGCGCGTCGGCGGCGCGTCCGAACGAGTCAGGGCGTGTGGCGTGCCGAAGGTGTTCCGAATGGCCCGGCCGGCGTGGTTGTCGCCCAAGGTGGCGCGGGTGGAGGTGCTCGGCGGGCTCGTCGTGGCGCTCGCGCTGATCCCCGAGGCGATCTCGTTCTCGATCATCGCCGGCGTCGACCCGCGGGTGGGGCTGTGCGCGTCGTTCACGATGGCCGTGGTGATCTCGATCGTGGGTGGGCGCCCGGCGATGATCTCGGCCGCGACGGGGGCGATCGCGCTGGTCGTGGCGCCGCTGGCGCGTGAGTACGGGTTCGGCTACCTCATCGCGACGGTGATCCTCGGTGGTCTGATCCAGATCCTGCTCGGCGCGCTCGGCGTGGCCAAGCTGATGCGGTTCGTGCCGCGCAGCGTGATGGTCGGGTTCGTCAACGCGCTGGCCATCCTGATCTTTCTGGCGCAGCTGCCATCGCTGATCGACGTGCCGTGGCCGGTCTACCCGCTCTTCGCCGGCGGCCTGCTGCTCATGGTCTTCCTGCCCCGGCTCACCAAGGTCGTCCCGGCGCCGCTGATCTCGATCGTCGTCCTCACCACGCTCACGATCGGCGCCGGCATCACCGTGCCGACCGTCGGCGACAAGGGCGCGCTGCCGTCCTCGTTGCCCGTGCCCGGAGTGCCCGACGTGCCGTTCACGATGAACACCCTCACCTTGCTCGCGCCGTACGCGATCGCGTTCGCGCTGGTCGGGCTGATGGAGTCGATGATGACGGCCCAGCTCGTCGACGACATCACCGACACCCGGTCGAGCAAGACCCGTGAGGCCATCGGCCAGGGCATCGCCAACGTCGTCACCGGCATCTTCGGCGGCATGGGCGGCTGCGCGATGATCGGGCAGACCATGATCAACGTCAAAACCGCCGGCTCCCGCACGCGCCTGTCGACGTTCCTGGCCGGCACGTTCCTGATCATCCTGTGCATCGTCTTCGGCCCGCTCGTCTCGCGGATCCCGATGGCCGCGCTCGTGGCCGTGATGGTGCTCGTCGCGTTCGGCACGTTCGACTGGCACAGCATCGCCCCGGCCACGCTCAAACGGATGCCCGCCGGCGAGATCACGGTCATGGTGATCACCGTCGCCGTCGTGGTGGCCACCAGCAACCTCGCGATCGGCGTGGTCGTCGGCACGATCACCGCGATGGTCATCTTCGCGCGCCGCGTCGCGCGGCTGCTCGACGTGACCGCCGCCGTGGACCCCGACGGCAACCAGGTCGTCTACGCGGTCACCGGCGAGCTGTTCTTCGCCTCCAGCAACGACCTCGTCTCCCGCTTCGACTACGCCGGCGACCCCGCCCACGTCGTCCTCGACCTCACCGACGCCCACATCTGGGACGCCTCCACCGTCGCCGCGCTCGACGCCATCACCACGAAGTACGCCGCCCGCGGCAAAACCGTCGAGATCGTCGGCCTCAACTCCCCGAGCGCCCGCATGCACGGCCGGCTCACCGGAGAGCTCACGGCACACTAGAGCACCGAGCGCGCGAACTCGATCAACGTGCGCGCGGCGGGACCGCTCGGACCGTCGGCCCGCCACGCCAACGCGAGCTGACCACGCAGCCGCGGTCGCAGCTGCAGCATGTGCAGCTCGGCGGCGTAGTACCGCGCAAGGGATTCCGGCACGATCGCCACGCCGAGACCGCGCATCGCCAGCTGTGCCAGCACGTTCGGGTCGCTGGCCTCGATCGTCACGCGCGGGTGGACCCCCGCCGTCGCGAAGCCGCGGTCGAGGACACCGCGCACGCCGGTGCCCTTCGGCAGGCAGATCAGGCCGCGGCCGGCCAGGTCGGCGAACGTGACCTCCGAACGTGCGGCCAGATCGTCGGACACAGCGGTGACGGCGACGACGGCCTCGTCGAGCACGACCTGCGCGGCGAGGCCCGCGGGCACGCCGTCGGCGAGGCCGATCACGGCGACGTCGAGGCGGCCTTCGCGCAGCGCTTCGACCATCACGTCGGAGTTGGTCTCGCCCAGGGTGATCTCAACCCCCGGGTAGCGCTCGGCGAAGCCGGCGAGGAAATCGGGCAGCGCGACCGGTCCCGCCGACGTCACGATCCCCATCGCCACCTGCCCGCGGACCAGACCCTCGTGCTCGGCCACGGTCTCGCGCACGGCGGCCACCGCGGCGAGCGCGGCGCGCGCGTGCGGCAACGCGGCGGCGCCGACGTCGGTGAGCCGCACCGCGCGCGCCGACCGGTCGAACAACGGCTGCCCCAGCTCGCGTTCCAGGCGCCGGATCTGCGCACTGACGCCGGGCTGCGCGACGTGCATCCGGGCCGCGGCGCGCGTGAAGTTGGCTTCTTCGGCGACGGCCACGAAGTACTCGAGCTGGTGCAGTTCCATAAGCACTGATTCTAGCTCTGGGAAGTACTATCTCTTGGACTTCTCGAAAGCCACGAGCCACGCTGGAGTCATGCAGACCTTCACCCCTGGCCAGGACGGCTACCGCGAGGAAATCGCCGGTTTCCAGACCGGCATCGAGTCGGCGCCGAAGCTGGTCGTCGCCGCCACCACGGCCGATGACGTCGCCGGGGCCGTGCGCCACGCCGCGGCCCGCGACCTCCCGTGGCGGTCCAGGCGACCGGCCACGGCCTGCGCGCCCCGGCCGACGGGGTGCTGATCTCGACGCGCCGCATGACCAACGTCGAGATCGACCCGGTCAGCGCCGTCGCCCGGGTCGAGGCCGGCACCACCTGGGGCAAGGTGCTCGAGGCCGCCGCCGAACACGGGCTCGCGCCGCTCAGCGGCTCGGCGCCCGGCGTCGGAGTCGTCGGCTACACGCTGGGCGGCGGCTTCAGCCTGCTCGGGCGCCGCTACGGCCTCGCCGCCGACCACGTGCGCTCCGCCGAAGTCGTGACCGCCGAGGGCACGATCGAACGCACCACCGACCTCGGCGACGGCGTGATCACCGCGCTGGAGTTCGGCCTCGTCCCCGTGACCAGCCTGTACGGCGGCGGCCTCTACTTCGACACCCCGAAGCTGCCCGAGGTCCTGCACACCTGGCGCGACTGGACCGCCGACCTCGCCGACACGCTCACCACGTCACTCGCCCTGATCCCCTACCCGGACCTGCCGATGGTGCCGGAACCGTTGCGTGGCAAGCACATCGCCCACGTCCGCGTCGCCCACCTCGGCGACGACGGCCCGCGGCTCGTCGCACCTCCGCGCGCGCTGGGACCGCTCGTGGACACGCTCAAGACCATGCCGTTCACCGACTCCGGCTCCATCGCCGCCGAGCCGCCGCATCCCCACGCGTACCTCGGCGACAACCGCGTGATCGCGCATCTGCCCGACACCACGATCGACGCGATCCTCGAGCACGCCGGCCCTGGCGCGCCCGTGCCGACCGTGCTGATCGTCGACCTCCTCGGTGGCGCCTACGTCCATGCGAAGGCCCCGGACTTCACTCCCGACTCGCGCTACACGATCCGCGCTCTGTCCGTTTTGGACGAATCCGGACCGGACCCGGTGCGCGCGGCCCACGCCAAATTGTTCGCCCCGCTCACCGCGACAGGCCGGTTGCGCAGTTTCGTGTACGGGCAGCCGCTCTCCTAAGTCGATCTCAAGTTTTCACCGGAGGTCTCGACGCCCGCCGCGCGCTGAGTAGATTTGCGCCAGGCCAGTCGAATTCTGGGGGCTGGCACTACTGGGAAGGTTCACCGCGAATGGGTATTCAGGATTCTTCGCGCCGTTTTTCCCGACTCGCCGCGGTCGTCGCGGCGACCGCGGTCGCCGGCGGCATGCTGCTCACCGGCGCCACGGCCGAGGCGGCACCGCAGTCGGCCAACGCGTGTTCGGGCTCCCACCAGGCGGGGGGCGCGCCGCAGGTCTGGAGCAAGGCGTCACACTCGGGCTGCAGCGTGTTCGGTTCGCCGGGCCGCAAGCAGGGCTACAGCTTCACCGTGACGAACAACCAGACCGCCTGCGTGCAGGGCTGGGGATTCGACTCGGCGCACCCGAAGGGCGGCTGGTTCGACATCGGCTGTGGCGTTTCCGGGCACATGACCGTGCCGTGGGGAAATGTTCTGGGCGAACCGCAGGTGCGCGTGAAGAGCGTTTCCCTCCTGCCGACACTGCCCGACTGGTACAAATGATTTCCTGAAACCGCGGCCGGCGAATTCATTTCCCCGATTGAATTCGCCGGCCGTTTCTTTCACTCCTCACCCCGGCGGTTGCCCTTTCTCCACTCGCACCGCACGCCCGCCAACGCCTGACCACAATTGGGCGTTTTGTGCGGTTTCGGGGCACTTGATGCGGTCTCGTGGGACCGTCTGCCCTCAACCGTCGGCCGCCTGCCAGTGATCGCTCCGCAGGTGTTCACGTGGCGTTGGTGTCGGCTGGATTGGATCGACGGTCGACACCACCCTCGCGTGAGGAGTTTTGCCTTGTCCGCCGACCCCACCACCCCCACCCCCGAGCCCGACTCCGGCACCACCCGCCGCCGGTTCCTGCAGGGCGCGGGCGTCGCCGCCGGAGCGCTGATGTTCGGCGGGATCGCCGACGCGGGCACCGCGAACGCCGCCACCCTGGGCAGCAACGGCCTGCCTCGGGGGTTCAAAGGCGACCTGTCCGACCTGAGACACGTCGTGATCCTGATGCAGGAGAACCGCTCGCTCGACCACTACTTCGGCACGTTCCCCGGCGTGCGCGGCTTCAACGACAAGCAGGCGCTGAAGTTCCAGGACGGCACCAGCGTCTTCCAGCAGAAGGACAAGACCGGCGCCATCGTGACGCCGAAGGTCGACGACGGCATGTGGGGCAACGACCACGGTGCCTGGGGCGACGTCGCGCACCGCAGCTGGGACCAGTGGGTGCAGCACAACGGTGCCAGCTGCATGAACTACCACAGCGACGGCTACATGAGCTTCTACCACTCGGTGGCGGCCCAGTACACGATCGCCGACCAGAACTTCTGCTCCGAGTTCGGCCCGACCGACCCGAACCGCAAGTACCTGTGGAGCGGCACGTCCAACACCGAGACCGGCAACACGGACGAGTCGAACTACAGCCGCCCGTGGATCACCGTGCCCGAGCAGCTGCAGCAGGCCGGCATCGACTGGCGCCTCTACTCCGACAACAGCGGCAACGGCCGCCAGGGCTACCTCAGCTCGTGGATCGGCGACTACGGCGACAACGAGCTCAAGTACTTCAAGGGTTTCGAACCCAATGGACTGAGCCCGCTGGACCCGAAGTTGCAGCCGGGCACCGGCCTGATCTGGCGCGGCAACGCCACCTACTACGCCGGCAAGACCACGCCGGACGACGACTCCGACGCCAACCTGCAGGCCGTCCTCAAGGACTTCCGTGACGCCTGCCGGCCGGGCGCCGAGCACCCGCTGCCGGCCGTCTCCTGGCTCGTGGCGCCCTACGGCTGGTCCGAGCACCCGGACGCCGACACGCTGCACGGCGAGCGCTACGTCCAAGAGGTGCTCGCGATCCTGCAGAGCAACCCCGACATCTGGAACCACACTCTCTTCATCCTCAACTACGACGAGAACGACGGGAAGTTCGACCACGTGCTCCCGCCGTGGCCCGAGGCCGGCACCGCGGGCGAGTACACCGGCTCGTACCCGCTCGGCTTCGGCCCGCGCGTGCCGATGCTGCTCGTCTCGCCGTGGTCGCGCGGTGGCTACGTCGCCTCGGAGGTCTTCGACCACACGTCGACGATCAAGTTCCTTGAGAAGTGGGCGGCGCACCTCGACAAGCCGTTCACCTGCCCCAACATCAGCGACTGGCGCCGCTCGATCGCCGGTGACCTGACGAGCGCGCTCGACTTCGCCCACCCGCAGACCGGGCCGGCGACGTTCGCGGACGCGGCGGCCGAGCAGCCGGTGAAGGTCGCGGCCGGCCACATGAAGCCGCGGCCGCTGAGCTTCCAGCCGCACGCCACCCTCACGCAGGACCACAAGGGCAAGGTCACCGCGAAGATGACGCTGGCCGGCGGCGACAAGGGCAAGGCCGTGAGCTTCCAGGTCTTCCCGGACAAGCTCAAGCCGTTCACGAGCACGCCGTTCACGGTCACCGAGCGCAAGTCGCAGTCCTACACCTGGGACACCGCCGCCACCGGCGGCGAGTACGCGTTCTCGATCTACTCGAACGACGGCTTCGTGCGCTCGTTCGCGGGCAAGGTCACCGCGTCCGGGCACGACCCGCGAGTGGACGCCGACCTGCTGCAGCCGACGCTGCTGGTGCGTGAGCAGCACGTGCGCTTCACGCTGCACAACGACAACCTGCTCAAGCCGATGCACTACAAGCTGACCGCGAACGACTTCAGCGGCGGGACCAAGACCGTCACGGTGCTCGGCCTGCTGCCGGCGGTCGTGAACTGGCCGACCGAAAACGGCTACTACGACGTGGTCATCACGGTCGAGGGCGACTCGACGTGGCAGCAGCGCTACGCCGGCCGGATCGGCGAGGACTGCTGACCCTGGTCACCGACGGCGGCCGGTGGATCCTTCACGGGTCCGCCGGCCGTCAGCGTTTGTTCCGGCGGACGCGGTCGTGCCAGGAGTGGTCGCTGCTCTGGTAACGGGCGAGCTCGGCGGCGTGAAAATCGCGGCGCGTCTCCCTGAGCGCGTCCCAGCCGTCTTCGGCCGCGCGACGGCCGCGTCGGCGGGCCCGGAGGTCGAGGGCGGCGGCGACGCCGATCACCACGAGCACAGCCCCGACCAGGATCACCAACAGCGTCACAGCCCCCACCACCCAGAGCAATCGCAGGTCACGGGCGCGAACCCGCCGCGCGGGTGCCCGTGATCGTCCACCTATACTCCCACCGCAGCCAGGCGATTGGGGTCGATTTCTTGCGAACGATGAGCCATGACGAGTACCTCGGCATGCGCAGGTTCCCCGGCCTCGACGGTCTGCGCGCCATCGCCGCCACGATCGTCGTGTTCTTCCACTTCGCCGGGCCGAAGTTCGTGTGGCCGTCGGGCTGGGTGGGCGTCTACATCTTCTTCGTGCTGTCGGGGTTCCTGATCACGACGCTGCTGCTGCGCGAGCAGGACCGCACCGGGCGCATCTCGCTGAGCGGCTTCTACGTGCGGCGCGTGTTCCGGATCCTGCCGCCGTACTTGGTGATCCTCGGCGGGATCATCGCGTTCGTGCTGCTGCGCGGCGAGTTCCTCACGCGCGACTTCCCCCACGCGCTGAAGTACTACCTGACCTTCCTCAACGAGTTCTTCCCCGGCTCGCACGGCAACGGCTCCGACAACTTCTTCTCCGGCTCGTGGACGCTGGGCATCGAGGAGAAGTTCTACCTGGTGTGGCCGTTCCTGCTGGTCGCGATCGGCATCGGCGCCGCGCGGCGCAAGCTCGCCCTGGTGCTCGCCGCGATGGCCGTGCTGCTCGCGCTCGTGCCGCTGACCACGGGCGGCTGGCTGCTCGACTTCTCGCCGACGGCCGTCTACCGCTCGAGCATCCACTACGCCATCCTGCTCGGCGGCTGCCTGCTCGCGATCCTGCTGCACTACCGGCGCGGCTTCGCCGCGCTGCGGCCGTTCACGCACCCGCTGGCCGCGATCCCGATCGTCGCCGGGTTCCTCGTGCTGCACGCCAACCTCGACCCGCTCTGGCGCGAGACGCGGCAGAACCTGCTGGTGCTGCTCGCGTACGCGGCGCTCACCATGCTGCTGCTGATCGTGCTGCTGTCACCGGGCCCCGCCCGCTGGCTGCTTTCGACGGCGCCGATGCGATTCGTCGGCGAGCGGTCGTATTCGCTGTACCTGCTGCAGGGCCCGGTGCACTTCGTGGTGGTCCAGGCCGTACCGGCGCTGGGTCACAACCGGCTGATCACGGCCGTGACGGTGTTCCTGGTCGACCTCGCGATCGCCGACCTGATTCACCGCTGGGTCGAACAGCCGATGATCGCGACCGGCAAACGGCTGCTCACGCGCCGGCAGGCCCGCAAAGCCGCACGGGCCGCGGTTCCTGCCGACGCGACGCCGGTGCCGGCTCGCGTTTGAGCGGTTCGGGCGTGCTCAGCGCTCCAGCACGAAGACCGGGATCAGGCGCGTGGTCTTCTTCTCGTAGTCGGCGAACCCGGGCATGTGCTTGACCATGCCGGCGTAGAGGCGGTCGCGCTCGGCGCGGTCCTCGATCAGCTTGGCCGTGGCGTCGAACTTCTCGGTGCCGATCTCCAGCGTGACCTTCGGGTTGGCCACGAGGTTGTGGTACCAGTCCGGGTTGGTGTCCGCGCCGCCCTTGGACGCGGCGATGACGTAACGGCCGTCGCCGTCGGTGGTGTAGACCAGGGGCGCAACGCGCTGCGCGCCGCTCTTCGCGCCGGTGTGGGTCACCAGGATCATGTTCGCGCCCTCGAACATCCCGCCGACCTTGCCCTCGTTGGCGCGGAACTCGTCGACGATCTGCTGGTTCCAGTCCGACATGGGGTGGTGTCCCTCCAGTTTGGTTTGCGAGCAAACTTACTTTGTTTGCAAAACTGATGTCAACGCGAGGTACCCTCTTGCGCGACAAGGTGTTTTGCGTGGTTCTGTTCGAGGGAGCGGGATGACCACCGGACCGAGCCTCGAGGACGGCGTGCGCGAGCTGCTGCTGCTCATGCCCCGCCTGGCCGGCCGCGGCAAGCGCGCCCCGGTGCCACCCGAGCTCGCGGACCTGTCGCTCGCGCCGCGCCACCTGTGTCTGCTGTCCATCTTGTTGTTCGACGGCCCCATGACCGTCACCGAGCTCGCCGGCCGCCTCGAGATCGCCCCCACCACCGCCAGCCTCATGATCGGCGACCTCTCGCGCCAGGGCGTGCTCGCCCGCGCCGAGGACCCGGCCGACCGCCGCCGCACGATCGTCAGCATCAGCCCTTCGCAGCGCGCCGCCGTGGACGCCTGGCTGGCCCCGGGGGCGCGGGCTTGGGAGCGGGCGCTGGCGCCGTTGTCGCCGGGTGAGCGGGCGTTGGTGATCGATACGTTGAAGGTCTATTCGTCGGAGTTCACCGGCGAGTGCTGCTGAGGGCTCCTTCGGCGAGGCCTTTGGCGTGCGCTTCTCCGGGGCACGCGTGAGGGCCGGTTCCGAAGGGGAAGTCCTTGAGATCGACGGTGACCTCGGCTCCGTCGACCCAGCGGCGGGTGCTGGGGACGGGTGGGGTTCTGTTGGCGATCAGGCCCTCGGTGGCCGCGGCCTGGACCAGTAGCGCGACTTTGGCGGCGGTGCGCTCGTCGGGTTGGCCGAGTGCTGTGACCAGCCTCTTGCATGCTTCGTCGGCCTCCGCGCTCTGGGGGAAGTGGGGCTGGTAAGCCTTCGCCACTTTGTCGACATCGGCCGGGTCGACCTCGAACCCCAGCACCTCGGCGAGCGTCGCGACCGGACCTTGGCGGGGTTTCTCCGCTGCCGCTTTTCGCAGCGCTTCCGGCTCGGCCCTGGCGAGCTCATCGATGACCAGCTCGCGCCGCCTGGCGTGGTCCTCGCCGCTGCTGAACCTGGCGACCATCGCACGCAACCAGGCCACGTTCACCTCGAGCGGCGGCACGGGCGTTTCGGTGAGGAGCTCACGGGAATCCATGCCTGCGACGGTAGGGCCGGAAACCGTCGGCGCAGGCCGAAGTGTTGTGCCGCCGGCCCCTCGCCGAGGCAACCCCCGCCCTCCCTGAGGGGCGTCGGCAAAGTCTTGTGTGTTGTCGAGGGGTGGATGCCGAGCGGGGTGAGGGCTCTGGTGGGTGCGAGTTGGGTGGTGCGGCGTTCGGTGCGGCCGTGGCCACAGTCGGTGGTGATGCGGGCGGGGATCTCGTGCCAGGGCAAGGTCTGGAGCAGCCCGTGGAGGCGGTGCTGGTCTTCTTCGACGATGAACACGTAGTCGGGGCCACGGGCATGCAGGTAGTGGGCATGGTCGGTGGTGGTGCGGGGCGTCGGCGGTGACGACCCTTCCGGCCAGATCACTGGTGTCCAGAAGCCGTGGAAACCAGGTGATTTCGCTGCTGCCGGCCGGGACCTGGCGTTGCCCGACAACCGTTGCCCGCTCGTCGACTCGAGTAAACGCCGCACGCCCCGCCGATGCCGCAGGTCCGGCACCATGGCCAGGTGTTTACGCAGACCGTGGCCGCCCTACAACCAGGGCCACACAACTTTGCCAGCCCCCGCCCTCCCTGAGGGGGTCGTCCCCATGTCCATTTTACCGGCCGCCACCGACGAAACCGCGGAAAGCACTGGTAGGAGCCGAGTTGTCCACAACTGCGGGTGGCTGTGGACAACCAGCGACGGGGCGGCGAACCGCCGCGGGGGAAGCCCGCGGTGCCGCACCCCGCCAGTCACCTCAAAAAGCCAGCCACGCCGCCTGCGGCCCCTCACACCGGTGCGGCCGTGGCGCATCGTGCTGGTACCACCAAGCCTCGCTCACCCGCCCGTTCGGCAGCGTGTACCGAGGCGGCCCCGCCGCCCGACGCATCCCCGCGGCCTCCAGGGACCGCCCGCTCGCCACGTTCCCCACCTCAGCCCCCGCCCGAACCCGCGGCAGCCCGAGATGCGAGTGCGCCAGCACCAACCCCGCCGTGAACAGATCGCGTCCCAGCCCGCGCCCCCGATACGCCGGCGAGAGGTATCCACCCGTCTCCGGACCGCCGTTCTCCCCGGCGTGCACGCTGACCAGCCCGGCGCAGCGGTTCTCCCGCAGGTCGATGGCCACGATGTCGACGGACTGCGGATCCGGATAGGTCCAAGCCGGCCCGGTGCCGGGCGTCACACGGAGGGCTTCGGACCGAAGGGGCTCGGCGATGACCGAGTCCGCGAGCCAGCCGAGCCACCGCTGAGCGGCCGGATCGCTGCCGGAGGCCACCGCGGCGGCGTACTCCCAGGCCGTGGGGGTGCGGAAGAGGAACCGGCCGAGTGCGAACGCGTGACCCCTGCGGTCGCAGGTGCGTTTCGCCATGAGCCGGCCTCGGCGGGTCAACCGGCCGAACAGCGGTGCTTCACCCAGGTTCACCATCGCGGGCCAAATGGTACCCGCAGTCACGGCCCGCGGTTGTTATGGTGACCAGGTGACGGCCGTACCGGAGTCAACCGAGCTCGACGCCGGGCGTGCCGCCCAGCCTCGGCAGCTGATCGTGTCCGTATACGGCTTCTACCACCGCATCGAGGGTGGCTGGCTGTCCGTGGCGTCGCTCATCGACCTGCTCGCGGCGCTCGGCGTCGACGAGCCGGCGGTGCGCTCGTCGATCTCGCGACTCAAGCGCCGGAGCATTCTCGACGCCGTGCGGCGCGACGGGACGGCCGGCTACGAGCTGTCGGACACCGCGCTGGCGATCCTGCGCGAGGGCGACGACCGCATCTTCCGCCGCGACCGCGCGACGCTGGCCGACGGCTGGCTGCTCGCCGTGTTCTCCGTGCCCGAGACCGAGCGCCACAAGCGCCACGTCCTGCGCACGCAGCTGGCGCGGCTCGGGTTCGGCACGGCGTCGTCCGGCGTGTGGATCGCGCCCGCGCACCTGCACCAGGTCACGGCCGAGGCGCTGACCCGCCTGGGCCTCGCGAGTTACGCCGACCTGTTCCGCGCCGAACACCTGGCGTTCGGAAACGCACAGGACAAGGTGCGCGAGTGGTGGGATCTCGACCAGCTCGACGAGCTGTACACGGCGTTTCTCGACGAGCACGCCCCCGTGCTCGACCGCTGGAAGCGCCGCCGCACAGTGCCCGGCGACGAGGCGTTCGCCGACTACGTGCGCGTGCTCACCGGGTGGCGCCGCATGCCCTACCTCGACCCGGGCCTGCCCGCCGAGTTGCTGCCCGCCGACTGGTCCGGCATCCGCGCGGCCGAGGTGTTCTTCGCGCTCCACGAACGCCTGGAAGCCCCGGCCCGCGAGTACCTGCTGCAGGTCCTCAGCGGCTGAGCACCGCGAACCCCTGCACCTCCACCAGCGCCTCGATGTCCCACAGCCGGCTCACGCCGATGCCCGCCATCGCCGGGTACTCGGTGCCGGCGAGGGTCTTCCACACCTTGCCGATCTCGCGCGCGTGGGCCTTGTAGTCGTCCAGGTCGACGATGTAGATGGTCACGCTGCACAGGTCGGCGGGCTCGCCGCCGGCCGCGCGCAGGGCCGTGAGCAGGTTGCCCAGCGCCTGGGAGAACTGCTCGACCACGCCGTCGCCGACGATCTTGCCCTCGGCGTCGAGAGCGGTCTGTCCGGCGAGGAACACGAGCTGTCCGGTTGCGGACACGGCGTGAGAGAAACCGGACGGGCGGCCCAGCTCGGGCGGGTTGATGCGCTCCATGTCGCGGAAGCCTAGCTCATGTATCGCATTCTTGACGATCGTATGTCAGACGACATATCCTTGCTCTCGTGCGGATATCGGTTCTCGGCGGCGGCCCGGCGGGCCTGTACTTCGCCGCCCTCGCGAAACAGCTCGGGCCAGGCCACGAGATCACGGTGTGGGAACGCAACGCGCCGGACGACACCTTCGGGTTCGGCGTGGTGTTCTCCGACGAGACGCTCGGCGGCATCGAACACGCCGACGCGCAGGTCCACGAGGCCATGAGCCGCGAGTTCGCGCGCTGGGACGACATCGACGTGCACTATCGCGGCGAGGTCCACACGTCCGGCGGCCACGGGTTCGCCGCGATGAGCCGCAAGCGCCTGCTCGCGATCCTGCAGGAACGCTGCCGTGAGCTGGGCGTCGACCTGCGCTTTCGCACCGAGGCGCCCGACCCGGAGCAGCTCTCGCGCGACTACGACCTCGTGATCGCCTCCGACGGCGTCAACTCGGGGGTGCGCCGGCGGTTCGCCGACTCATTCCGCCCAACGATCGAGACGCGCCGCTGCCGCTACATCTGGCTCGGCACCGACCTCGTCTTCGACGCCTTCAAGTTCCACGTGCTCGACACGCCGCACGGGATCATGCAGATCCACGGCTACCCCTACGGCCGCGACGGCAGCACCTTCATCCTCGAGCTGCACGAGGACGTGTGGCAGCAGGCGTTCGCGCCGATCGCCGCCACCGATCTCGGGCCGGGCGAGAGCGACGAGAAGTCCATCGAGCTGATCCGCGAGCTGTGCGCCGACGTCCTCGGCGACCACCACGTGCTGGCCAACAACTCGAAGTGGAACACCTTCGGCACCGTCCGCTGCGAAAGCTGGGTGCACGACAACGTGGTGCTGCTCGGCGACGCCGCCCACACCGCCCACTTCTCCATCGGCTCCGGCACGAAGCTGGCGATGGAAGACGCGCTGGCGCTGGTGGCGTGCCTGCACGAGCAGGACACCGTGCCCGAGGCGCTGGCGGCGTACGAGGCCGAGCGCAAGCCGGTCGTCGAGTCGACGCAGCGCGCGGCGCAGGCGAGCCTGGAGTGGTTCGAGAACCTCGCGCAGTACACGCACCAGGAGCCGGAGCAGTTCGCGTTCAACCTGCTCACGCGCAGCCGCCGCGTCACCTACGACAACCTGAAGCTGCGCGACCCGGAGTTCGCCACGGAGCTCGACGAGTGGTTCGCGCGCTCGCTGGGCACGACACCCGCGCCGCCGATGTTCCATCCCGTGCGCATCGGTGAGCTGGAGCTGCCCAACCGCGTGATCGTGTCGCCGATGGACATGTACGTGGCCGTCGACGGCGTGCCTGGCGAGTTCCACCTCGTGCACCTGGGCGGCAAGGCGCTCGGCGGTGCCGGCCTGGTGATGACGGAGATGATCTGCGTGTCACCCGAGGCGCGGATCACGCCGGGCTGCCCCGGGCTGTACAACGACGAGCAGGAGCAGGCCTGGAAACGCATCGTCGACTTCGTGCACGGCAGCACGCCGGCGAAAATCGGCCTGCAGCTGGGCCATTCCGGACGCAAGGGCTCCACGAAGCTCATGTGGGAGGGCATGGACGACCCGTTGCCGGAGGGCAACTGGGAGGTCTGCGGGCCGTCGCCGTTGCCGTACCGGCCGGACAGCCAGACGCCACGTGAGCTGAGCGTCGAGGAGCTGGCGGAAATCCGTGAGCAGTTCGTGGCGTCGGCGCGCTCGGCGGCGCGGGCCGGATTCGACCTGCTGGAGCTGCACTGTGCGCACGGGTATCTGTTGTCGTCGTTCATCTCACCGCTCACGAACCAGCGAACGGATGAGTACGGCGGCTCGCTGGAGAACCGGCTGCGGTACCCGCTCGAGGTGTTCGACGCCGTGCGCGAGGTGTGGCCGGCCGAGCGGCCCATGACGGTGCGCATCTCGGCCAGCGACTGGTACGACGGCGGGATCGAGGCCGACGAGGCCGTCGCCATCGCGACGGCGTTCGCCGAGCACGGGGCCGCCGCGGTCGACGTGTCGACCGGGCAGGTGGTGAGCGAGGAGAAGCCGAAGTTCGGCCGCAGCTACCAGACGCCGTACGCCGACCGGATCCGCAACGAGGTGGGGCTCAAGTACGGCATCGCCGTGATCGCCGTCGGCGCGATCTCCTCGTACGACGACATGAACGCGCTCATCCTCGCCGGCCGCGCCGACCTGTGCGCGCTGGGGCGGACACACCTCTACGATCCACAGTGGACGTTGCACGCGGCGGCGGAGCAGGACTACGTGATGCCGTGGCCGAAGCCGTGGGCGGCCGGGAAGCGCCGGCCCCAGACGGGCCGCACCGACGGGCCGGAGCCACGGCTGGAACTCGTACGCACCGGTGGGCACCAGACCGCGCACGCCCGCTGGCGACCGGAAAGGGATCGATGAACGCCTTCGCACTGACGCCGGACCAGCAGGCTTTCACTGCTTCCGTTCGCACCATCGCCACGGAACAGCTGCGACCGCTCGCCGAGGCCGGCGAGGAAGGCGCGGTGAACCGGCCGCTGCTCAAGGCGATGGGCTCGCAGGGTCTGCTGGCACGGCTGTTCCCCGGCGTCTCGGCGGGTAACCCGACGCGCCAGGCCGCGGCGTTCGACCTGTGCCTGCTGCGCGAAGCGCTGGCGACCGTGAACACCGAGGCCGAGACGGCGCTCGCGTTGCAGGGACTGGGAAGTTACCCCGTCTTGCAGTCCGGAAAGGACGAACAGGTCGCGCGCTGGCTGCCGGCCGTGGCGGCGGGTGACGCGGCGGCGGCGTTCGCGCTGACCGAGCCCGACGCCGGTTCCGACGCGGCCGCCCTGCAGCTGGCGGCCGAGCCCGACGGCGACGGCTGGCGGCTCACCGGACAGAAGATGTGGATCTCCAACGCTCCCGAGGCCGACTTCTACACCGTCTTCGCGCGCACGACGCCGGATGCCGGCTCGCGGGGTGTGAGCGCGTTCGTCGTGCCGGGCGACCGCGCGGGCCTGTCCGGTGAGCACCTCGACCTGGTCAGCCCGCACCCGATCGGCACGTTGGAGTTCGACGGCGTGCGCGTGCACCGCGACGAGCTGCTGGGCGAGGAGAACCGCGGCTTCGCCGTCGCGATGCGGACGCTGGATCTGTTCCGGCCGAGCGTCGGGGCGTTCGCGGTGGGGATGGCGCAGGCCGCTCTCGACGCCACCGTGGAGTACACGGGCTCGCGCATTGCTTTCGGTGGGCCGCTGGCGAAGCAGCAGACCGTGGCGCACACGCTCGCGGACATGGCGACGCGGACGGAGGCGGCGCGGCTGTTGGTCTACGCCGCGGCTGCCGCGTACGACGCGGGCGAGACCGGCCTGGCCGGTCGCGCGGCGATGGCGAAGCTGTTCGCGACGGAGTCGGCGCAGTACGTCGTGGATTCCGCGGTGCAGCTGCACGGCGCGCGGGCGTTGCGGCGGGGGCACCTGCTGGAGCACCTCTACCGGGAGGTCCGGGCGCCGCGGATCTACGAAGGCGCGTCGGAGATCCAGCGGACGATCATCGCACGGTGGCTGCGCTCCTGAAGTTTCCGCTCAGCGCGATACCGGCTCCGCGAACTCCGCGTGCCCGGTAGTTTTGGCGACATGTCGAGGATCGCGGTCACCATCACCACGCCGGACGGCCTCTGCACGGCCACACTGCACACGCCACTGAGCGCCGGCCCCGCGGTGATCCTGTACGCCGACGCGGCCGGGGTCCGGGAGACGTTCGCCGAGATGGCGGACCGGCTCTGCGCGCTCGGCTACGTCGTCCTCCTGCCGGACGGCTACTACCGCACGCCGTTCGCGCCGTTCGACGTCACCACGGTCTTCACCGTGCCCGAGGAACGGCAGCGGCTGACCCGGCTCGCGGGGAGCGTGACAGCGGAGATGGCGGTGCGCGACACCGGCGCGTACCTCGACTTCCTGTCCGGGCGCGGCGAAGTCGCGGGCTCGCTGGTGGGGACGACCGGGTACTGCATGGGAGGGCGGTTTTCGCTGTGGGCCGCCGCGCGTTTCCCGTCGCGCGTCGCGGCCGCCGCTTCGTTCCACGGCGGCAACCTCGCCGCCGACGATCCCGACAGCCCGCACCTGCTGGCCGACCGGATCCGCGCGTCCGTGCTGGTCGCGGCGGCGCGGGACGACAGCGCGTTCCCGCCCGAGCAGTTCGAGCGGTTGCGTGGAGCGTTCGTCGGCGAGGGCGTGCGGCACACGCTGGAGACGTATCCCGCCAAGCACGGGTTCGCGGTGCCGGACAACGACACGTACGACCCTGCCGCCGCCGAGCGCCACTGGGCCGCGCTGGCCGAGCTGTTCGCGGAGAACTTGCCGCGCTAAGGGCGGAAAAGCGGACCGGCGCCTTCGGCGGTGGGCCGTGCTCCGACGAGCCGGGCGGCGGCCCAGAGCGTGACCTGGGTGGCTGTGAGGACGGGGCAGCCGGCGGCCCGCTCGAGGTCGACGGTGAGGCGGTTGGCGTGCAGGGCGGTTTCCGGCACGAGCACGGCCTGCGCCGCCGGGTGCGCGGCCCGCGCGACGAGGTCGATGATCCGCTCGGCCGGCCATGCGGCGAGCTCGCGGTCGGAGCCGGCGGAGGCGTCGACGCGGTGGACGACGTCGGCGTCGGCTTCCCGGATTCGCGCGATGAACCGGTCGGAGAGGCTCGGGTGGTAGACCGAGGCCAAGGCGACCGTGTCGAAGCCGAGGAAACGGATCGCATCCTGGAACGCGGCGGTGGTGCTGGTGGCCGGGGCGCCGGAGAGACGGCGCAGCGTCTCCAGCTGGTGCCGGGTGTCGGTCAAGAAACTGGAGCTGGTGACGGCGAAGGCGACCGCGTCGAACGGTTCGAGGTCGCGCAGGGCCGTGGCCAGGTGGTCGTCCGAGCCCAGGCGGCGGACGGCGTCGATGACTTGCGCAAGATCCAGCTCCCCCACGTCGTCCACATCGGACGGCCACGGGAAGTAGCGGACGGCCAGGTCGAGAGCGGGATGGAGCCGGCCGGCGAGGTCGAGGAAGTCGTCCTCACCGGCGTTCCGGGTCGGGTAGAGCAGGCCGAGTCGCATGGCCCGAGACTAGGCGGCGACGGCCTTCTTCGGTTTGCGCTCCAGCCACAGCTGGGCACCGATCAGGGCGACCGTCCAGCTCACCCAGGCGGCAATGGCCGCGATGGACTGCATGAACGCGACCTCACTGCCGCCGAAGGTGGTGGCGATCCGGGGTTCCAGGATGATCATCGCGATCGGCGAGATCAGGCGGTTGAGGATGATCGACATGGTCAGCGCGAAGCTGCGGATCATCCAGCGGCGGTGGTCACCGAAGCGACGGTCACGAGCGGCGCGGTAGCCGGCCCAAGTGCAGCCGATCCAGATGACCGCGAGCATGACGTCGCTGGCTCGCGTGGCGGGGCCGAAGGGGCTGGCGGCGCCGATCGTCAGGGCCATCACGCCGGAAGGCAGCACGCCACCGAACACGTAGGCGCGGCCGGCGTAGCGGTGCACCACCGGGAAGCGGCGGCGGATCCACGGCCAGATCTGGACGACCGCGCAGATCATCGCGATCGAGCCGAACACCACATGGCCCACGAGGAACCAGTAGTGCGCGCCGAAACCGGCCGGGGCCGGGACGCGCGACTGCGCCGGGTCGAGCGCGAGGTACGGCGGCAGCGAGTACGCCAGGAAGGCCACCACGACCAGCCCCAGCACCCCGATCCACGGGCGGCGCTTCTTCGTCGTGCGCGGCTGCTGCGCCGGCACCCGCGGTGGTCGCAGATCCGTCCCCGCCGTCATGGCCACTCTCCCTCGCTCGTCGCCTGATGCTCTACGAACGTAGATCCGGCAGGGGTGGCGCAACCATGGTGCGCGCTGGCGTCGGCCGGGTGGGGACAGCCTTACCCTCGGCCGGGTGATCTTCGGGCTTGCCTTGACGCGCGCGGCAACGTTTACCGTCTCCGCCATCCACTCGAGCGGAGGCACGATGCGGTTCGCGGTCAGCTACAACCCGGCGTTCCACGGGCTCGAGGGCCTCGTGGCGTTCGCGCGCCACGCGGAGGCGTGCGGCTTCGAGGGGCTCCTCCTGCCGGAACACCTGGCCTCGCGCCCAGGCGTCAAGCTCGGCGGGTGGGAGATTCCGCCGACGCTGCCCTACGCCGACCCGCTCGAATGCCTCGCCCACGTCGCCTCGGTCACCGACCGGCTGCTGCTCGGGACCGGGGTGCTGCTGCTGCCGTACCACCAACCGGTCGCGCTGGCGAAGCGCTTGGCCACGCTCGATGTCCTGTCCGGCGGCCGGCTGCGTCTGGTGACCGTCGGCGTTGGGGCGCTGCCACACGAGGCTTCGGCGGCCGGGGTGGACTACCGGACGCGAGGCCGTCGTGCGGACGAGGCGCTCGACATTCTTCGTCTACTGTGGACGGGTGGTGCCGAAGGTGTGAGCCATCACGGCGAGTTCGTCGAGTTCGACGACCTCTGCAGCTACCCCAAACCGGTCGGCACCATCCCGATTCGTGTGGGCGGGTCCAGCCGTGCCGCCGCGCGCCGGGCCGGGTTGCGCGGCGACGGCTGGTTTCCGGGCGGCTCGCTCACCCCTGACGACCGCGTCGCCTTGTTCGACCTGGTCCGCGCCGTCGCCGACGAAGCGGGCCGCCCCACACCGGACTACACGCGGTGGGGCTCGACCGAGCTCACGTCAGAGGGCATCGACGCGCTGGCCGCCGAAGGCGTGACCCGCGTGGTCGTCTCGGCCGGAAGCGCCGATCCGCAGGAGCGGCTCGACGAGCTGTCCGCGTTCGCCGACCGGTTCGCCCTTCACGCGTAACTGGCGTGGGCGGCGATCACCCGCCAGCCGTCCGACGTGCGCAGCCACGTGCGGGTGTAGCGCATCCGCGCGGTGAAGGGCTCACCGCCGAGCGAACCCGACAGACGGCCGAGAAACCACGTGACGCCGGTCGTCCCTTCCGAGAACACCCGCAGGTCTTCCTCCACGAGCTCGGTCAGGACCTGGCTGCCGCTGCGGTGACCAGTCAGGTCGTCGGCCTTCGAAGCGACCGAGCCGAAGGTGAAGATCAGGCGGTCGTCCAGGAGTTCGTCGAGCGCACCGACGTCACCGGCCAGCTGCGCGGCCTGGAGGCGGTGTTCGGCGTCGAGCAAGGTCGGGTCCACGGGGAGGCTCCTTCATCACGCGGTAGAACGCCATCGTGGCCTGGAAACCTGCCGAGTGAAGGGAAGTTCGCGCAGAGCCGAAGTCGTTCAGTCCCGAACCGAGATGAAGGGCACCTCGACGAGAATCGAGGTGCCCTTCTCTTCACCCCCCGGGGTGGGTCAGGAACCGCGGACCCGCCGCACCGTGTCCCGGTAGAACAGGCCGCTCTGTTTGATCGTGCGCACCTGCGTTTCGTAATCCACGCGCACGAGGCCGAAGCGCTTGGCGTAGCCGTACGCCCACTCGAAGTTGTCCAGCAGAGACCACGCGAAGTAGCCCCGGATGTCCACGCCTGCCAAGCGCGCGGCGGCCACCGCGGCCAGGTGCGAAGCCAGGTAAGCCGTGCGGCCCTCGTCGCGGACGAAGCCGTCGGCGTCGGGCGCGTCGTCGAAAGCCGAGCCGTTTTCGGTGATGTACATGGGCAAACCGGGGTAGTCGCGGCCGAGGCGGGTGAGCAGCTCGGTGAATTTACCCGGCAGGATCTCCCAGCCCATGGCCGTGGTGGGCTCGCCGAACGGCACGGCGCGCTGCACCGGGAAGCCGTCCTCGCCCACGGTGCGGCCTTGCTCGTCGACGCCCGAGTACTGCTGGCCGAAGTAGTAGTTCACGCCCAGGAAGTCCAGTGGAGTCGAAATGATCTCCAGATCACCGTCCTCAATGGGCAGTTCGGCGCCGCGAACAGCCATGTCCGCCACCACGTCCGCGGGATAGGAGCCACGCACCAAGGGATCGAGGTAGACACGCACGCCCATGCCGTCGGCGTTGCGCGCGGCCTCGCGGTCGAGCTCGCTGCCGGACGCGGCGTCGGACGTGCCCATGTTGAGCGTGATGCCGAACTGCGTGCCCTCGGGTGCGGCCTCGCGCATGCGCTGCGTGGCCAGGCCGTGGCCGAGCAGCAGGTGGTGGATCGCCTTCATGCCGGCCGCGAAGTCGCGCCGGCCCGGGGCCATCACGCCGTGCACATAGCCGTGCATGGCCGAGCACCACGGCTCGTTGAGCGTCGTCCAGTGGCGCACGCGGTCGGAAAGCCGGTCGAACACGAGCATCGAGTAGTCGGCGAAGCGGTACGCGGTATCGCGCGCCGGCCAGCCGCCCGCGTCTTCGAGCTCCTGCGGCAGGTCCCAGTGGTACAGCGTGAGCCACGGCGCGAGGTCCTTGGCCAGCAGCTCGTCCACGAGCCGGTCGTAGAACCCGATCCCGGCCTCGTTGACCGGGCCCTTGCCGTTGGGCTGCACGCGCGGCCACGCGACGGAGAAGCGGTAGGTGTCGGCGCCGAGCTCCTTGACGAGCCCCACGTCCTCGGGCATGCGGTGGTAGTGGTCACACGCGACGTCGCCGTTGTCGTTGTTGTCGATCGCCCACGGGACCCGGCAGAAGGTGTCCCAGATGGACGGTGTGCGCCCGTCTTCGGCCACCGCGCCCTCGATCTGGTACGCGGCCGTCGCCACGCCCCACCGGAAGTCCGGCGGCAGCGAGTCGATCAGCGCCTGCTGCTCGCGGGTCGCAGCGTCGGTGGTCTCGGTCAAGGGGTCTCCTTATCTACGACTTGACGGCGGCGACGGAGTCGGCCGGGTGCAGCCAGCACGCCACGCTGCGCGCGGGATCGTCACGGTCGGCGGGCACGCCGAGCACCGGCACCTCGGTGGTGCAGCGATCGAACGCGTGCGGGCACCGCGGCGAAAACGCGCACCCGACCGGCAGCGACCGCGGGTCGGGCGGCGAGCCGGGGATGCCGGTGAGCTCACGCCGCGGCCCGCGCAGCGCGGGGAACGAGTGCAGCAGACCGTCGCTGTACGGGTGCAGCGAATCGCGGTACAGGTCCACGCCGCGGGCCTGCTCCACGATCCGGCCGCCGTACATGATCGCGATGCGATCGGAGAACTCCACCAGCAGCGACAGGTCGTGGGTGATGAACAGGACCGAGAAGCCCAGCCGCTCGCGCAGTTCCACGAGCTGCGCCAGGATCTGGCGCTGCATCACCACGTCGAGTGCCGTGGTGGGCTCGTCCATGATCACCACGCGCGGCTCCAGCGCCAGCGCCATCGCGATCATCACGCGCTGGCGCATGCCGCCGGAAAGCTGGTGCGGGTACGCGTCGAGCCGGTCGGCCGCGATGCCCACCAGGCGCAGCAGCTCACGTGCCCGGGCGAGCCGGGCCGCCTTGGTGCTGCGCGGATCGTGGGCCTTGATCACGTCCATCAGCTGCACCGAAACCTTGTGCACCGGGTTGAGCGAGTTCATCGCGCCCTGGAACACAATGGACGTTTCGGCCCAGCGGAAGTCGCGCAACTGCTTGGGCGTCAGCTTCAGCACGTCGTACGGCTCGCCGTCGCCGGGGTGGTAGACCACGCTGCCACCGCGGATCACGCCCGGCGGCGGGAGCAGCCGAGTCAGGCCGTAGGCCAAAGTGGACTTTCCGCTGCCGCTTTCACCGGCCAGACCGAGCACCTCGCCGCGGTGCAGCGTCAGGTGCACGTCCTGCACCGCGTGCACAGCGTCGGCACCGAGGCCGTAGTCGACGTCCAGGCCCTTGATCTCGAGTACGGGTTCGATCATTGTTTCTCCCGGCCCAGCACGGGCGTGAAGCCGACGCGCAGGCGCACCGTCTTGCCCTCGGCGTTCTTCGCCTTGGTCTTGCCGCTCGACCGCAGCCGCGGGCTCACGAACTCGTCGATGCCGAAGTTCAGCAGCGACAACGCGGTGCCGAGGATCGCGATCGCGAGCCCCGCCGGCACGAACCACCACCACGCGCCCTGCGCCAGCGCCTGCTGGCTCTGCGCCCAGAACAGGATCGTGCCCCAGTTCCACTCCGAGAAGCTGGAGACGCCGACGAACGCCAGCGTGATCTCCGACATCACCGCGAACACGACCGTGCCCACGAAGCTCGACGCGATCACCGCGGTGAGGTTCGGCAGGATTTCGAAGAAGATGATCCGCCACGTCGACTCGCCGCTCGCCCGCGATGCCTCGACGTATTCCCTCCTTCGCAAGGAAAGCGTCTGCGCTCGCAGGATCCGTGCGCCCCACGCCCAGGAGGTGAAGCCGATGATCACGGCCACCAGGTAGTCGCCGCCACTGGGCAGCGCTGTGCCGATGATGATGATCAGCGGCAGCGCCGGGATCACGAGGAACACATTGGACAATGCCGACAGGCCCTCACCCGGCGTCCCGCCGAGATAGCCGGACGTGACACCGACGATCACGGCGAGGATCGTCGCCACGATGCCGGCCGTGAGCCCCACGAGCATCACGCTGCGCGTGCCCACGATGACCTGGCTGAAGATGTCCTGACCGAGGTGCGTGGTGCCGAACCAGTGCTTGCCCGAAGGAGATTCGAGCAGGTCGTTGCTGCGCGCGGACGGGTCGAACGGCGCGATCCACGGCCCGATGATCGCGATGACCACGAAGAAGGTCAGCAGGACGAGACCGGTGATCGTCTTGCCGCCGGTCAGGAACCGGAAGCGCCGGCGTTTGGCCGCGGGCCCGGCGATCGCGTCGGCCGGGAGCGGCTCGGGCGCGGCGGCCTTGAGGTCGGCTACGGGAACTGCCACGACTCAGCCCTCCTTCCGGGTGCGCGGGTCGAGCATGAGGTAGGCGACGTCGGCGAGCAGGTTGGCCACCAGCACCGAGAGCGTGATGATGAGGAAGATGCCCTGCATCAGCGGGTAGTCCTGCGAGCCGACGGCCTGGAACAGCTCGTAGCCGACGCCGGGGTAGGAGAACACGATCTCCACCAGCAGCGTGCCGCCCACGATGAAACCCAGCGCCAGCGCGAAACCCGACACGCTCGGCAGCAGCGCGTTGCGGGCGGCGTAACTCACCATCACGCGGCGTTCCTTGAGGCCCTTGGCGTGCGCGACGGTGATGTAGTCCTCCGACGCGACGGTGACCATCATGTTGCGCATGCCGAGGATCCAGCTGCCCATGGAGCTGATGAGGATCGTGATCGCCGGCAGCAGGCTGTGCTGGATCGCGCTGCCGATGAAGTCACCACCCCAGCCGGGCACCAGGCCCGGGTCGTAGCCGCCGGACGCCGGGAAGAAGCTGCCCGGGCCGGCCAGCAGCGTGATCGCGATCAGGCCGAGCCAGAAGTACGGGATGGACGAGAGGAACGTGGTGACCGGCAGCAGACCGTCCACCCAGGACCCGCGCCGCCAACCCGCGACGACACCGAGGCCGGTGCCGATCAGGAAGCCCACCACCGTGGTGAAACCGACGAGGATGATCGTCCACGGCAGACTGTCGCCGATCACTTCGGACACGGGCGAGGGGAAGAAGGTGAACGACAGCCCGAGGTCGCCGCGGAAGAGCTGAGCCCAGTAGTGGAAGTACTGGGTGATCAGGCTTTCGTTCTTGTCGAGTCCGAACAGGACGTACAGCGACTGGATCGCGTCCGCGCTGAGCGTGCCCTGGTTCTTCGTGATGAGCGACTGCACCGGGTCACCCGGGATCAGCCGCGGGATGAAGAAGTTGATCGTGACGGCGGCCCACGCGGTGAACAGGTAGAAGCCGAGCCGTTGGAGCAGGTACCTCACGGGCGCACCGCCGAGTCGTACAGCCAGCACGCGGCCCAGTGGCCGGGGGCGTCGTCCACCTCGAACCGCGGCGGCAGGTCGATTTTGCAGCGTTCCATCGCCACTGGGCACCGCGGGTGGAACCTGCAGCCCGACGGCGGCGCGATCAGGCTCGGCGGCTCGCCGGAACCCTTCTCCGTCGGCGCTTCACCCGGTGCGGCTTCCGCGCCCGGGTCGAGCCGGTCGGGGTCGGGTGCCGATTCGATCAGCAGCCGCGTGTAGGGGTGCGCGGGCTGCTGCGTCACGGTCTCGGAATCGCCGCCCTCCACCATGCGCCCGGCGTACATCACCAGCGTCTCGTCGGCGAAGTAGCGCGCCGACGCGATGTCGTGCGTGATGTAGAGGATCGCGAGATGCAGGCGTTCCTTCAGGTCCCGCAACAGGTTCAGCACGCCGAGGCGGATGGAGACGTCCAACATGGACACCGGCTCGTCGGCCAGCAGTGCCTCGGGGTCGGCGCCGAGCGCCCGCGCGATCGCGACGCGCTGGCGCTGGCCACCGGAAAGCTCGTGGGGGAACTTGTCGACGTAGCGCTCCGGCGGGGTCAGCTGCACCCGCGTGAGCAGCTCGTGCAGCGCCTGCTCCAGGTCAGCGTCGGACTTGCCCGCGCGGTCGTGGATCTTCAACGCCCGCGTGAGGTGGTAGCGCACGGTGTGCACGGGGTTCAGCGACGCGAACGGGTCCTGGAAGATCATCTGGACCTTGCGGCAGTAGGCCCGGAAAGCCTTGCCGCCCTTCACGGTCGTGGACTTGCCGTGCAACCGGATGTCGCCGCTCGTGCGCGGGTAGAGCTGGGCGAGCAGCCGCGCCACGGTCGATTTGCCCGAGCCGGACTCGCCCACCAGCGCGGTCACGCGGCCGCGCCGCAGCACCAGGTCGACGTCGTCGACGGCCTGAACGCTGCGGCGCCCCTTCGTGAGCACCTCGCGCCCGCGCTTGCGCACGGGGAAGTGCTTGGTCAGCCCGGAGGCCTCGAGCACGATCGTGTCCGAGGCCCCGGTTTCGATCTCGCCGGCCGGGGAGGCCACCCCCGCCTCGAGCGAGGCTGAGGTGGCTTCCCGGGTGGCCACTGCGTTGTCCTCGGCCATAGATCAGGCCGCGGGCTTCAGGTGCATGACGATGTCCAGCGCGTTGCGCAGGGTCGGCTGCGCGGGGCCGTACGGGTTGGCTTCGTCGGGCCAGCCAGTCCAGTTCTTCGTGCTGTACTCGCCGCCGGAGTTGGCCGCCATGAGCGGGACCATCGGCTGCTGGTCGATCATGATCTGCTGCAACGTGTTCATCGCGGTGGCGCGGCTCGCGTCGTCGGCGGCGTTGGCGTAGGTCTCGAGTGCCTGGGTCGCCTGGTCGTTCTTGAAGCGGCCGTAGTTGCCGTTGATGCCGCCCTGGCCGGTCGGCTTGTAGCGGTTGCCGTCCATCACGTCGCGGTACAGGTCGTATGGCGTGGCACCGTCGTTGGTCCAGTGCAGCAGACCCTCGAAGTCACCGGTGTCGACGGACTTCGTCCACGCGTCCTGGTTCATCTTCTCGACGGTGGCGGTGATGCCGATCTGCGACAGGTTGTCCTTGATGATCTCGAGGTCGGTGATGTAGTCCGACCAGCCCGAGGGCACGGTGAGCTTGAGGGTCACCGGCTTGCCGCTCGGGTCCACGAGCTGGTTGCCGTTGTAGGAGAAGCCCGCGCCGGTGAGCAGCGACTTGGCGCCCGGCACGTCGACCTTCACGGTCTGGCCCTTGTACTGCGACGCGATGAACGAGTCACCCGCCGGCGTCGGGATGCCGGTGACCTGGTCGTTCTTCGGGTAGAAGTAGCCGGCCTCGCCCTGGTTGAAGATGTCGTCGCGGTTGATGACCTTGTTGATCGCCTGGCGCAGCTTCGCGTTGTTCCACGGCGCCTTCTCCGTGTTGAACCACAGGCCGTGCACCGCGAGCTGGGCCGGGAACCACAGCTTGTAGTGCTGCGGGTCCTTGTTCACGTAGACGGTCTTGTAGTTCGGGATGAAGACGAAGCTCCACTCGGCCGCACCGCTGGTGAGAGCGGCGACCTGCGCGTTGTTGTCGTTGTAGGAGGTGTAACGGATCTCCTTGACCGCCGGCGCCTGCTGCCAATAGCCGGTGCGCTGGCTCACGGTGATCGTCTGCGGGGTGAACGACTTCAGCGTGAACGGGCCGGTGCCCACCGGGTTCTTCACGGTGTCGGTGGACGGGTCCTTGATCTGCGACCAGATGTGCTTGGGCACCACGATCGTCTGCAAGATCTTGACCTGGTTCACGAACTGCGAGGTGTCGAAGCCCAGGGTGACCTGGTTCCCGCTCGCGGTGATGTCCTTGTAGGGCACCGAGTCGATGTTCAGCGCTTTGTTGTCGCGCAGCAGCTGGAACGTGTAGGCCACGTCGTCGCCGGTCATCGGCGTGCCGTCGGAGAACTTGACTCCGTCGCGGATGGTCAGGACCAGCTTCTTGTAGTTGTCCGACCAGTCCCACTTCGTGGCCAGCCACGGCTTGCCGGCTTCCTGCGGCTTCACGCGGTTGAGCATCACGAGGGGCTCGTAGATCACGTAGCGGTACCCGAGCGACGCTGCCGCCGAGGTCTCCAGGAACGGGTTGTTGTTCTCGGCCTGCGGGCCGTTCGGCATGCCGACGTTCAGCACGGCCGCGGCGTTGCCGCCGCCACCCGCACTGCTCGAGCCGCCGCCACAAGCGGCGAGCACCGCGGCTGCCACCACGGCGACGAGCGCTGCGACGACGGAGCGCTTCACTCGCATTCGTCCTCCTAGGTCCTGGTGCTACGGATTCCGCCCGTGCTCTTCAGAGCTCGGTCCGGCCGCGCGACAGGACGGAGTCAACCCGGGTGACTCGGGTCACGTCAATAACACGGCGGTAACATTTTGTGCCTAAGTTTAAGTACTGAAAGAAAGGCTCACGCTCGGTGTCCGCCCATCGATCTCCTTGCAGGGCAAGGAGATTCAGCCGGCTGAACGCCCGCCCGACGCCAGCAACGCCGCGATCGGCAACGTCGCCGCACCCAGCGCGACAGCCTCCCGGCCCAGCTCCCCGAGCTCGACCACGGTCGCCTCGGCGAGGTAGCCGAGCGCGTGCCGGGCGGCGGCGTCACGGACGTGCGGCAGGATCGCCGGGCCCATGATCGCTCCCGCCGAGCCTGCCAGCACAACCCGGTCGGGCGCCAGGAGGTTGATCAGATTCGCGATGCCGATGCCCAGGTATTCACCCGTCGCGGCGAGTGTTTCGGCAGCTGGACCAGACCTTTCGGCCAGGGCGACGAGCTCGGCGAGCCGGCTCTCGCTGTCCACGCCGGGCAGCGGCCGGGCGCCCGGGCTCTCGGCGTAGTGGCGGACCACGGCCTCGGTACCGACGTAGGCCTCCAGACAGCCGCGCGAACCGCAGCGGCAGGCAGCGCCCGCTGCCTGCACCACGGTGTGGCCCCACTCACTGGTCGTGATGCCGGGAAAAGACCCACCGTCGGTGACGAAGGCCGCGCCGACGCCCACGCCGAGCAGCGCGATCACGGCGCGGCCGGCTCCGCGACCGGCGCCGAGCCACATCTCGGCCTGGCCGAGCGTGCGGGCGCGGTTGTCGAGGTGCAGGGGCGCGTCGGCGAACTGTGCGTGAGCGCGCAGCAGGTCGGCGAAGGCGACGCCGGCCCAGCCGAGCGTGGGGGCGTGCACGATGCCGCCGTCCCGCACCGCGCCCGGCACGCCGACGCCCACGCCGAGCACACGAGACGCACCGGCCGACAGCACCTCGGCGACGCCGGCCCGCGCGAGCTCCACCACTTCCGCCGGGTCGGGGTTGCTGCCCGCGAGCGGGTGCTGCACGGTCGCGAGCGTCCCGAGCGCGCAGTCGAAGAGCCCGGCGCGCACGTGGGTCTCGCCGACGTCGACGCCTACGACCTGCCCGTATTCGGGCCGGACGCGCAGCAGCGTGCGCGGCCTGCCACCATCGGACTCGACGGAACCGGCCTCGGCCACCACACCGTCGCCAATGAGTTCCGCGACCACGTTCGTCACGGTCGCGGGACTGAGCCCGGACTCGGCGACGAGTTCGAGCCGGCTGACCGGCCCCCTCAGGTAGAGCGACGACAGGAGCGCCGCGCGGTTGTGCCGCCTCAGATCACGGGTTGTCTGCCGGAGCACCCTCGTCACCTGGGGGATTCTGCCAGACGTCCATATGTTCGGGACTTAGTTCACTAGTTAATACATGGCCACAACTTACGGTGATCAGGCATCCTGGTGCCGGGAGAGTTCGAGGCCAGATGGGTGTCACATGGCGACCAAGCGCACGACCGTCCGAGATCTGCGGCGGCACAACCGTTCCCTGCTGCTGTCGAAACTGTACTTCGACGGCCCGCTGTCGCGGCACGAACTGAGCCAGCTCACCGGCCTTTCGGCGGCGACGGTCAGCAACGTGACCGCCGAGCTCGGCGAGGAACGGCTCATCACCGAGGCCGGCCTGGTCGAATCCGACGGCGGACGGCCGCGCGTGCTGCTGCGCGTGGACCCGGCGTACGGCTACGTCGCGGGCGTCGACATCGGCGAGACGGGCGTGCGCGTGGAGCTGTTCGACCTCGCGATGCAACGGCTGGCCACAGTCGAGCACGAGCTGTCACCGGCGCGCACCGAACCGGCCGCGGTCGTCGCGGCCGTCGTCTCCGGGTTGCGCGAGGTGATCACGTCCGCCGGAGCCGAGGAGTCGGCCGTGATCGGCGTGGGCGTCGGCGTGCCCGGCACGGTCGAGCAGGGCGAACGCGTGCTGGTGCACGCGCCCACCATCGGCTGGGATTCCGTCGCGCTGGCCGACGACCTGCGCGCGGCCGGCATCGAGCTGCCCGTGTTCGTCGACAACGGTGCCAAAACCCAGGGCCAAGCCGAGATGTGGTTCGGCGCCGGGCGCGGCGCGCGCCACGCGGTGATCGTGCTCATCGGCTCGGGCGTCGGCGCGGCCGTGATCGCCGACGGCGCCACCTACCGCGGCTCCACCAGCAGCGCCGGCGAGTGGGGTCACACCACCATCGTCTACGGCGGGCAGGCCTGCCGCTGCGGTTCGCACGGCTGCCTCGAGGCCTACATCGGCGCCGAGGCTGTGCTCGCGCGTTACCGCCGCGCCCGCGGCAAGCCCGTGCCCGGCGAGACCGAGCAGGACCAGTTCGCCGCGCTCCTCGCCTCGGCCGACCGCTCGAAGTCGGCCCAGAAGGTCCTCGAGGAGACGGCCGGTTACCTCGGTGCCGGCATCGCGAACCTGATCAACCTGTTCAACCCGGAGCGCATCGTCGTCGGCGGCTGGGCCGGCCTCGCCCTCGGCGAGCGCCTGCTGCCGCTGATCCGCTCCACCGCGTCGGCCCACGCGCTGAGCCACCCGTTCGGCGAGACCACGATCCAGCTCGGGCACCTGGGTCTCGACGCCGTCGCGACGGGCGCCGCCACCCTGCCCGTCGCCGACCTCCTGGAACAGGGCGCCGATCCGCGACTTCTGGTCAAGCCGGCCCCCGCGATCCGCTCGGGCGCGGGCGCGGCCTAGAACCCCGTTGTCACCCAGCGAACATTCCCGAGAACCCCAGGTGACCGGCCGGTGATCACCGTCGATCACCTGGGCGACAACCGGCGCCCCTTAATTCGGGTTGAAAAAATTCTCACATCCGCCATTGCCGCAGTGGTACGGACCATGCATACTGCTTTTACTTTGTTGCCAGGCACAACAAAGTAGTCCGATTAGTCCGACCCCTGCCGCCCGCCTGCGGTCCACCTCCGGAGTGGACACGAAGCGCTCGGCCGAGAACCGCACGGTCCCCCCGCCGTGCTCTCCTCCGCCCCACCGCGTTTTCGTGCTGCGCGTGAAAGCGCGGTCCCCTCCGCAAGAAGAGGTGACAACGATGTCCATCTCACGTTCTCTGAGACGTTCCCGCTGGGCCGGGCTCTTCGCGGCCGCTTCGCTGCTGGCCGTCGGAGTGCAGGCGACGCCCGCCGTCTTCGCGCCCACAGAAGCCGCGGCGGCGGCCAGCTTCACCGACGACTTCAACGGGTCCGCAGGCAGCCCGGCCGACGGTTCGAAGTGGAACTACGAAACCGGCGACAACGTCAACAACCACGAGCGCCAGTACTACACGTCCGGCACGAACAACGCCGCGCTCGACGGGCAAGGCCACCTGGTGATCACGGCCAAGCGCGAGAACCCGGGCAACTACAACTGCTGGTACGGCCGCTGCGAGTACACGTCCGCGCGCCTCAACACCTCCGGCAAGTTCAGCCAGGCCTACGGCCACTTCGAGACCCGCATGAAGCTCCCGCGCGGTCAGGGCATGTGGCCCGCGTTCTGGATGCTCGGCGGCGGCAACTGGCCGGCCGACGGCGAGATCGACGTGATGGAGAACGTCGGCTTCGAGCCCAACACCGTGCACGGCACCATCCACGGCCCCGGCTACTCGGGCGCGGGCGGCATCGGCGCCGGCTACAGCGGCCCCAACTTCTCCGACGACTTCCACACCTACGCCGTGGACTGGTCGCCCAACAAGATCGTCTGGACGGTCGACGGCAACGTCTACCAGACCCGCACGCCGGCCGATCTCAACGGCAACCGCTGGGTCTACGACCACAACTTCTTCATCATCATGAACCTCGCCGTGGGCGGCTACTGGCCCGGCGACCCCAACGGCAGCACGCAGTTCCCGCAGCAGCTGGTCGTCGACTACGTGCACGTGACCACGAGCACCGGCGGCGGCACCACGCCGCCGAGCGGGAGCACCGGGCGCATCACCGGCATCGGCGGCAAGTGCGTGGACGTCGCGGGCGCCAACAGCGCCAACGGCACACCCATCCAGATCACCGACTGCAACGGCAACGCGGCGCAGAACTGGACCGTCGGCAGCGACGGCACCCTGCGGGCGCTGGGCAAGTGCATGGACGTCACCTCGGCCGGCACCAGCGATGGAACTCCCGTGCAGCTATACGACTGCAACGGTTCCGGCGCCCAGCAATGGGTAGTCACCTCGGCGCACGACATCGTGAACCCGGCCGCGAACAAGTGCCTCGACGCCACCGGCAACAGCTCGGCCAACGGCACCCGCCTGCAGATCTGGACCTGCACGGGCGCGGCCAACCAGAAGTGGACCGCACCCTGATCTACTGACCGCCGGTACGCGCTGCGCCACAACAAAAGCCGACGCGTTTCCCGGTGCCCTTCAAAGCCGCCGCGCGGGGCTGCTCGCCTCCTCTCCCTCCTCCGGCAGCCTCGCGCGGTGTTCCACTCCGGTCCCCACCGGCTCCCCGTTCGCCCGGGTGGCGTGACCCCGACCGGATCACGCCACCCGGCGCCCCGGATCCCCACCGGCCCGCCTCCACCCGAGAGGCATCCGCCGGGGTGTCCGCGAACGCGCTCGATCCACCCGTTCCCCACCGGGCTCTCCCGCTCCCACCGGGCTTTCCCCGTCCCCACCGAGCTTTCCCGTCCCCACCGAGCTTTTCTCCCCACCCCAAACGGCCCGACAGACAGCCCCCGCCCTCCCAAGGGGGGCGTCCCCATTCCATTCTACCGGCGAGGTGTGACAAAAAGTGGCCACACGGCCACGGACGGCGATGTTGTCCACAACTCGCCTCGCCTGTGGAAAACCCGGTCCTCACCGGGATCTCCCCTTCCCCCAAGGAGAAACACATGCGGCGATTCCTCGTCGCGCTGGCAGGGTGTGTCCTGTTAGCGCTTTCCTTCCTCTCCGGCACCACAGCCTCAGCGGCACCAGCCACACCAGCGGCACCGGCCGCCGCAGCCGCAGCCCCCACCGCGGCCCAGCTGCTCGCCAAGACCAACTCCTGTCAGCAGATCTCCAACGGCAAGTACAGCTACGACGAAGGCGGCGCCGCCACCGTCCCCGTCTGCCAGTCCAGCGGTGCCGTGTTCTTCAAAGCCGACATGGACATCGACTGCGACGGCCAGCGCACGACGCAGTGCAACGAGAACACCGACTGCTGCTTCTACCCGGACACGGCATTCCACACGTCCACCGACCAGCCGTTGAACGCGGCGCAGCTGCCCTACATCGTGTTGCCACAGCCGACGTCCACTTGGGACTACCGCCAGTACGGGATCGACGGTGGCTCGGTGGTCGCCGTCATCTACAACAACAAAGTCACCTACGCGGTCGTCGGTGACACCGGCCCGACGAGCATCATCGGCGAAGCGTCCTACGCCACGGCCGTGAGCCTCGGCATCGACCCCGACCCGAGCACCGGCGGCACCGAGGGACCGGTCACCTACGTCGTGTTCCCGAACACGCACGTGAACCCGATCGAGAACCACAACACCGCGGTGAGCGTCGGCGAGTCGTCGGCGAGCACCTGGGTCGGCGGCGGCCAGACCGACCCGCCGACCGGTGGCGCCGGCCAGATCACCGGCCTCGGCGGCAAATGCGTGGACGTCGCTGCGGCCAACAGCGCCAACGGCACCGCCGTGCAGCTGTATGACTGCAACGGCACCACCGCGCAGCAGTGGACCGTCGGCTCCGACGGCACGATCCGCGCACTCGGCAAGTGCCTCGACGCCGCCGGCACCGCCAACGGCACCAAGACGCAGATCTGGGACTGCACCGGCGGCGCGGTCCAGCGCTGGAGCCGGAACTCGACCGGCAATCTCGTGAACGCCGCCTCCGGCAAGTGCCTCGACGCCACGGACAACAGCTCCGCCAACGGCACCCGCCTGCAGATCTGGACGTGCGCCGCCACCCCCAACCAGAAGTGGACGGTGTCGTAGGCATGCGCAAACGCCACCTGCTCCCGCTGCTCGGCGCGGCGGCCCTGGCGCTGTCCACAATGGCCGTCCCGACCGCGCAGGCCGCCGGCGAGGCCGTGAACATCTGGCTCACCACCACCGACGACGCCAAGGGCGTGAACGTGACGCGCGGCCTGCAGCAGCAGACGCCCATCGCGTTCTCCGCCGGCACCGGCAGTGGCCAGGCCACGATCAACGTCAACGAGAACACCACCTACCAGCAGTTCGAAGGCGCGGGCGCGTCCTTCACCGACAGCGCGGCATACCTGCTGAACTCCAGCAACCTGCTGTCCGCGAGCACCCGCAACCAGGTGATGCAGAAGCTGTTCGATCCCAACGCCGGCATCGGCATCAGTTTCCTGCGCAACCCGATCGGCGCGTCGGACCTGGCGCGCTACAGCTACACGTTCGACGACATGCCCGCCGGGCGGACCGACCCGAACCTGCAGCACTTCTCCATCGCCCACGACCAGGTGGACGTGCTGCCGCTGACGCAGCAGGCCAAACAGCTCAACCCGCAGCTGAAGGTGATGGCTTCTCCGTGGAGCGCACCGCCGTGGATGAAGGACAACGACGACTACAAGCTCGGCTGGGTCGAGTCGCAGTACTACAACGCCTACGCCCAGTACTTCGTGAAGTACGTGCAGGCGTATCAAAACGCGGGCGTGCCGATCAACTACCTCACTGTGCAGAACGAGCCGACGTGCTGCGCGAGCTACCCGTCCACGAACTGGAACGGCTCGGGCCTGGCCTACTTCACCAAGAACAACCTGCTGCCCGCGTTGCATTCCGCGGGGCTGTCGACCAAGGTCCTGGCGCTGGACTGGAACTGGGACCAGTACCAGTCCTTCGCCGCGCCGACGATGGACGACCCGGCCATCCGCGACGACCCGAACTTCGGTGGCATGGCGTGGCACGGGTACGGCGGCAACGTCTCGCAGCAGACGACCGTGCACAACCAGTATCCGAACGTCAACGCGTACTCGACCGAGCACTCCGGCGGCACCTGGGTGTCGAACCAGCAGGCCGAGGACATGAACAACATCGTCGACTACACGCGCAACTGGAGCCGCACGGTCACCAAGTGGAGCCTCGCGATGGACCAGGCCCACAACCCGCACAACGGCGGCTGTGACACCTGCACCGGCCTCGTGACCGTCCACAACGGAGACGGGCGCAACGGCCAGGTCGACTACACCGTCGAGTACTACACGATGGGCCACCTCACCAAGTTCGTGAAGCCGGGCGCGGTGCGGATCGACTCGAACGACAACGCCACCGTGCGCAACGTCGCGTGGAAGAACCCGGACGGGTCCAAGGCGCTCATCGCGTACAACTCGGGCACGGGCAACCAGAGCGTGCGCGTGAACTGGGGCGGGCAGTCGTTCACCTACACGCTGCCGGGCCACACGTCGGCCACGTTCACGTGGAACGGCACGCAGGCGGGCGGGGGCACCACCACGCCGCCAACCGGCCGCATCGGCCAGATCACCGGGCTGGGCGGCAAGTGCCTCGACGTCGCGGGCGCCAACAGCGCCAACGGCACCGCGGTCGACCTCTACGACTGCAACGGCACGGGCGCACAGCAGTGGACCATCGGCTCCGACGGCACGATCCGGGCACTGGGCAAGTGCCTCGACGTCAGTTCTGCGTCCACAACGGACGGTTCGAAAGTCCAGCTGTACGACTGCAACGGCACCGGCGCGCAGCAATGGACGGCCAACTCGTCCCGCGACATCGTGAACACCGCCGCCGACAAGTGCCTCGACGTCACCGGAAACACCTCGGCCAACGGCACGCGCACGCAGATTTGGACGTGCACCGGCGCGGCCAACCAGAAGTGGACCACACCGTAACCCTCCCCAGGAGTCCCCGATGAGAAGAAGAGTCCTCGCGGCACTAGGCGGCCTGCTCGCCGCCTCCGCCGTCACCCTGATCCCGGCCGACGCGCAGGCGGCGACCGGGCAGATCACCGGCCTCGGCGGCAAGTGCGTCGACGTCGCCGGCGCGAACAGCGCCAACGGTTCCGCCGTGCAGCTCTACGGCTGCAACGGAACCACGGCACAGCAGTGGAACGTCGGCTCCGACGGCACGATCCGGGCGCTCGGCAAGTGCCTCGACGTGGCCTCGGCAGCCACCACCGACGGGGCCAAGGTGCAGCTGTACGACTGCAACGGCACTGGCGCGCAGCAGTGGACGGTCAGCGCCGCGCACGACATCGTGAACACCGCGGCGAACAAGTGCCTCGACGCCACCGGCCAGAGCTCGGCCGATGGCACGCGCCTGCAGATCTGGACGTGTACCGGCACGGCCAACCAGAAGTGGACCGCGCCTTCCGGCGGCGGCGACACGACTCCGCCGCCTTCGGCCGGCGCGATGGCCGTGGCCCCGTACATCTACAACGGCTGGGGCGCGCCGCCGAATCCGACCACGATCATGAACGCGACGGGCGTGAAGTGGTTCACGCTGGCGTTCGTGCTGTCCAACGGCTACTGCAACCCGCAGTGGGACGGCGCGCGTGCACTCACCGGCGGCGTGGACCAGGGCACGATCAACACCGTGCGCGGCGCGGGCGGCGACGTGATCCCGTCGTTCGGCGGTTACAGCGGCAACAAGCTGGAGTCCTCGTGCGGCAGCGCGGGTGAGCTCGCGTCGGCGTACCAGAAGGTGATCAACGCCTACGGCCTCAAGGCGATCGACATCGACATCGAGGCCGACGCCTACAGCAACCCGACGGTGCAGCAGCGCACCGTCGATGCGCTCAAGACCGTGCGTGCCAACAACCCGGGCATCAAGATCTACGTCACGTTCGGCACGGGCACCAGCGGCCCGGACTCGAGCCTGGTCAACCGCGCGGCGCAGTCCGGCTTCGCGGCCGACGGCTGGGTCATCATGCCGTTCGACTTCGGCGGCGCCGGGCAGAACATGGGCACCCTCACCACACGTGCGGCCGAGGGCCTGAAGAACGTCGTCAAGAACGCCTTCGGCTACACCGACGACAACGCCTACCGGCACATGGGCATCTCGTCCATGAACGGCATCACCGACCAGAACGAGACGGTGACCGTGGCGGACTTCACCACCATCCTGGGTTACGCGAACCAGCATCACCTGTCGCGGCTGACGTTCTGGTCGGCCAACCGTGACCGACCGTGCACGGGTGGTCCGGACGACAGCTGCTCGAAGGTCTCGCAGCAGCCGTGGGACTACACCAAGGTGTTCGCCCAGTACGCCGGCTGAGGATCCGAAGTGGACTGAATCGGAAACAACGCAGCGGCGAACCGTGATCTCCCCCCGGGGACCACGGTTCGCCGTTGCTCCACCATCTCCACCATCTCCTGGCCACGCACGCCGGATCGGGCACTGGGGGCGACCATCCCGATTCGGTCTTCGCGAAGGGGCCCACGCCCCGTCTGGGGGTTCCGGGGCGTGGGGGGCCCATCGCTTCACGCGACCTGATGAAGACGTTAATCAGGTGTCCGCGATCTTGACACCACCCAGACTACGGACGGCACGAACGGCCACATTCGGGTGCCCATCCGCGCGAAAGCACGCTATGTAAGCAAGTGCTTCATCCCTTTTCCGACGGAAGTAGTGCCGTTCCTGCGTCACGGACGCGCAACTCGTGGCAAACGTTTTCCATGGCGCAGCACACACTTTCCCGTCGGGTCACGGCGATTTTCGGGCCCCTGACACGGATCCCGCCCCGGCGCGAGACGGCGGGCAGTCCGGTTTGGACCACCACCGTGAGTTACAGACTCGCGCCGTCCACCGAACGCTCCGAGTACGCCTCGACGAGCTGCGCTTCCGCGTCGGAGAGGTAAGCCGCGAGCAGTTTTTCCGCGCGCCGACCGTCTCCTTCTCCGAGCGGCCCGAGCAGTTCGCGGTTGCGCGGCAGGTAGCGCTCGTGGAACCGCCGCGGGTCGGCCATCACGTGGAACACCAGCCGCAGCTCGGCCGTGAGGCCCTGCATCAGCTCAACCACGCGCTCGCTCCCGGTCAACGCGACGAGCTCGCTGTGGAACCGGATGTTCGCCGTGCCGAGGTCCTGCCAACGGCCGGTTTCGGCTGCTTGGTCACCCTCGGCGACCGTGGCCGCAATCTGGTCGTAGGACGCCGGCCGCTCGGAGATCCCGCGGACCGCGGCGCACTCGACGAGCTTGCGGACACGGTAGATGTCGCGCACGTCGTCGACCGTCGGCACGCGGACGAAGACGCCGCGGTTGAGCTCGTGGGTGAGCAGCCGCTCGTGCGTGAGCAGGCGGAACGACTCGCGCAGCGTGTTGCGTGAGACGCCCAGCGCGTTGCCGATGTCCTGCTCCGACAGCCGGCCGCCGGGCAGGAAGAAGCCCTCTGCGATGCGCGTGCGCAGCACTCCGGCGACCCGCTCCGCGGTGCTCGTGCGGCTCAGCAGGCCGCGGTCGGCTTCCAGGCCCAGCGGGCTCTCGTCGGTGACCACGTCGCCCAGCGTAGCCGCAGGGTTGAGAACGATAAAATGAGAGACTTGTGGAATTGTTCAACGATCCGTACGGTGACTGCCATGTGACTCGTGCCACTATGAGAACTCTCCCTGCGAGGTACCCATGAACACGAACGTGACAGCAGGCATCACGAGTGCGGCCCGGCCGTTCGAGTGGTTCCGCTCCCTCGGACCCAAGGGCAAGCGCGCCTTCTTCGCCGCCTTCGGCGGTTACGGACTCGACTCCTTCGACTACCAGACCCTGCCGTTCGGTCTGGCCGCCATCACGGCGTACTTCGGCATCTCCTCCGGCGAGGCAGGCCTGCTCAGCACGACCACGTTGGTCGTCTCCGCGATCGGCGGCATCGGCGCCGGCGTGCTGGCCGACCGCATCGGCCGCGTCCGCACGCTGCAGCTGACCATCGCGCTGTACACGGTCTTCACGGTGCTCTGCGGTTTCGCACCGAACTTCGAGACGCTGCTGGTGTTCCGCGGCTTGCAGGGCCTCGGCTTCGGTGGCGAGTGGGCCGTCGGCGCCGCGCTGGTCGCCGAGTACTGCTCGGCGCGCTACCGCGGCCGGACCGTCGCGTTCGTGCAGAGCGCGTGGGCCGTGGGCTGGGGCCTGCTGGTGATCGTCTACACCGTGCTGTTCAGCGTGCTCGACGACGCCGTCGCGTGGCGCGTGCTGTTCTGGGTCGGTGTGCTGCCGGCGCTGCTCGTGCTGTGGGTGCGCCGCCGCGTGACCGACGCGGAGCACGTGACCGAACGCCGGCTGACGACTCTGAAGACCAAGGCGCGCGGTTCGCTCGCCGGCATCTTCCGCCCCGGCCTGCTGCGCACCACGCTCTTCGCGGCGCTGCTCGCGACCGGTGTCCAGGGCGGGTACTACACGCTGTTCACGTGGCTGCCCCAGTACCTCAAGACTGCCCGCGGCCTGTCCGTGGTCGGCACCGGCGGGTACTTCGCGCTGCTGATCCCCGGCGCGTTCATCGGCTACGTCTGCGGCGGGTACCTCGCGGACCTGTTGGGGCGCAAGCGAACCTTCCTGCTGTTCTCGGTGCTGTCGGCGGCGCTGATCGTGCTGTTCGTGCAGCTACCCTACGGCGCCAACGGCCTCATGCCGCTGATCAGCTTCCCGCTGGGGTTCTCGACGTCGGCGATCTTCAGCGGCTTCGGCGCGTACCTCGCGGAGCTGTACCCGACCGAGGTGCGGGCCACTGGCCAGGGCTTCACGTACAACTTCGGGCGCGCGGTGGGTGCCGCGTTCCCCGCGGTGGTCGGGTTCATGGGCGCGGGTGGCGCGATCGCGCTCGGTGCCGTCGGGTACGCGATCGCCGCGCTCGCGTTACTGGGCCTGCCCGAAACCCGCGGACGGGAACTGACCGGGATCGGGTCATGACCACGTTCCGCGACCCAGCCACGCTGACACCCGCCGAGGCCCGCGCGCTCTTCCGCGCGGGCACCGAGCGGCCGACCGAGGGCTGGGCGCGGGGCTACGCGCAGGCCAACCTGATCGCCGTGCCGCAGGACTGGGCCGACGATGTGCTGCTGTTCTGCGCGCGAAACCCGCGCGCGTGCCCAGTGCTCGACGTCAGCCGGCCCGGCGACCCGGGATCGCGGCTCGCGCCGGGCGCCGACCTGCGCACCGATCTGCCGCGCTACCGCGTGTGGCACAACGGGGTGCTGACCGGCGAGGTCGGCGACGCGACGGGCCTGTGGCGCAGCGACATGGTGGCGTTCTCGATCGGCTGCACCTACTCGTTCGAGGCGCCGCTGGTCGCGGGCGGAGTGCCCCTGCGGAACCTGACGCAGGGGCGCGGCGTCGCGATGTACGTGACCGACCGTCCGTGCACGCCGGCCGGGCGGCTGCACGGACCGTTGGTGGTGACGATGCGGCCGGTCCCGGCCGAACTGCTCGACGAGGCCGTGCGGATCACCTCGGCGTCGCCCTCGCTGCCCGGCGCCCCGGTGCACGTCGGCGATGCGGCCGCGCTGGGCATCGCGGACCGGGCGCGGCCCGACTTCGGCGACGCCGTGGACCTGGAACCCGGCGACGTGCCGGTGTTCTGGGCCTGTGGCGTCACCCCCCAGGCGGCGGTGATGGCTTCGCGGCCGCCGTTCGCCATCACGCACGCGCCGGGGTACATGTTCTTGACAGACCAGCGCGAGACGGGAGTGACATGGATCTGAACAGTGACCTCGGCGAAGGCTTCGGCACGTGGCGGATGGGCGACGACGAGGCGATGCTTGACATCGTGACCAGCGCGAACATCGCGTGCGGCTTCCACGCGGGCGACCCCGGCGTGATGCGGCGGGTGTGCGCCCGCGCGGCCGAGCGGGGCGTGACGATCGGGGCGCACGTGGGGTACCGCGACCTCGCCGGCTTCGGCCGCCGGGCGCTGGACATCGCGCCCGCGGACCTCACGGACGACGTGCTGTACCAAATCGGCGCGTTGGACGCTTTCGCGCGAGCTGCGGGGTCTTCGGTGAAGTACGTGAAGGCGCACGGTGCGCTGTACAACACGGCGGCGGTGGATCCGGCGCAGGCGGCGGCGCTCGTGGAGGGCGTGCGGCAGTTCGGCACCGGGTTGGCGCTGTTGTGCCCGCCGGACTCCGAGATGCTGCGCGCGGCTTCGGCGGCCGGCGTGACGGGGTACGCGGAGGCGTTCGCCGATCGGGCTTACACGCCGGAGGGGCAGCTCGTGTCCCGCAAGCTGCCGGGTGCGGTGCTGCACGACGCCGACGCGGTCGCCGAGCGCGCCACGGCCATGGCAACGACGGGTTCGGTCCTCGATGTGGCCGGCGGGAAGCTCGACCTGAGGGCGGTTTCCCTCTGCGTGCACGGTGATACGCCGGGGGCCGTGGACATCGCGCGGCGGATTCGTGCTTCGTTGACGGAGGCGGGGGTCACGGTGGAGTCGTTCGTGTGATGGCCGTGTTGCCGTACGGCGGTTCCGCGGTTCTCGTGGAGGCTCAGGACGTGCTCGGGTTGCAGGCGGCGTTGGAGGCGGATCTGCCGGCCGGGGTGGTGGAGCTGGTGCCGGCCGCGCGGACGCTGTTGGTGCGGTTCGATCCTGCGGTGGTGGAGGTGGCTTCGTTGACGCGGTTGTTGTCTTCGGTGTCCACTGTGGATGTTGCCACCGGCTCTTCGGGTGCCGTCACCGTGCCGGTGCGCTACGACGGGGCGGATCTCGCCGATGTCGCGGAGGCTTCGGGGTTGTCGGTGCGGGAGGTCGTGTCCTTGCACAGCTCGGCTTCGTACGTGGTGTCGTTCTGCGGCTTCGCGCCGGGTTTCGCTTACTTGACGGGCCTGGATCCCGCGCTGCACCTGCCGCGCCGTTCCGTGCCACGCACCCGCGTGCCCGCCGGTTCGGTCGCCATCGCGGGCGAGTACTCGGCCGTCTACCCCCGCCCGTCCCCCGGTGGCTGGCACCTGGTGGGGACGACTTCGCTGCCGGTCTGGGACGTCGAGCGCGACCCGCCCAACCGGCTCACGCCGGGCACGCGCGTGCGGTTCGAGGCGGTGTGATGACCGGGAAGGTGGAAGTGCTCGCGACCGGTCCCTTCGCGACCGTTCAAGACCTGGGCCGGCCCGGTCTCGCCGCCGTCGGGGTCGGGCGGTCGGGGGCGGCGGACCGTTCGTCGTTGCGGCTGGCGAACCGGCTGGTCGGCAATCCCGAGACGCACGCGGCCCTGGAAGTGACGCTCGGTGGGTTGCGGCTGCGGGTCTCCGAAGGCGCGTTGGTCGCCGTCACCGGTGCGGAGGTCGCGGTGTGGGCCGGGCGGCGAGCGGCCGCACCGAACGGACCCATCATGCTGCGGGTGGGCGAGGAGCTGGCGCTGGGCACCGCCACCCGCGGCCTGCGCTGCTACGTCGCTGTCCGCGGCGGTTTCGACGTGCGGCCTGTGCTCGGCGCGCGGGCCACCGACACCATGGGCGGGCTCGGGCCGCCGCCCCTGGCTCCGGGCATGACCCTTCCGGTGGGGGACGTCGTCGCCGGTCAGCCGGTCGTCGACCTGGCTCCGCTGGCCCGGCTTTCGGAAGAACCGGTTCTACGCGTCACCCCCGGGCCGCGCCTCGACTGGTTCACGCGGACAGCACTGTCCACTTTGGTCACCTCCCGCTACACGGTGACCACCGACCTCGACCGCGTCGGCGTCCGGCTCGACGGGCCGCCGCTCGACCGCGCACGCTCCGGCGAATTGCCGCCGGAAGCCGCCGTGCCGGGTGCACTGCAGGTGCCACCCTCGGGCGTGCCGATCCTTTTCCTCGCCGACCACCCCGTGACCGGCGGCTATCCCGTGCCCGCCGTCGTCCGCGAACCCGACCTCGACGTCGCCGCGCAGCTGCGGCCCGGGCAGCGCGTGCGCTTCGCGCTGAGCCGCGAAGGCTGACACCAGGCAGAACACCGCCAGTGGCACCTCGAGCACCGCCATCGCCACCGACGCCGCGACGTCCGGCCCGGCCGTGGTCACGTCGAACCACGCATCGACCAGCAGGAGCGCCCCCGTGGCGGCCGCGGGGGCCGGCGCGCGGCGATCGCCGCGCAGCAGCCACCAGCCGGTGAGCAGCAAGCCGGCCGACTCCAGCACGTCGAGCCCCATCCACGCGAGCCGCCAGTGCTGCGCCGCATACGTGTCGGGCAGAGTCGCGGCCAAGATTCCCAGCCACGGCAGCAATCCCGCTCCGGCGAGCGCCGGCACCCAACCCCTCTTCATGACTTCCCCCTTCGTCCCGGCCAGGCTAGCCAATTGCAGAGACTTTTTGCAAACTTTTTCTGCAATGGTTCTCTGCACTACGCTGAGTGGCATGGCGGAACCACCGGAACAGCGGGTCCTCACCGGCCCCGACCTCAAGGCCCTCCAGAAGGCACTGGCCAACCCGGTGCGCCGCGACATCCTCGGCTACCTGGGCAAACACGGCGAAGCGAATTCGACGAGCGTCGCCAAGGCGCTCGGCGAGAGCACGGGCACCACGAGCTACCACCTGCGCAAGCTCGCCGAGCAGAAGCTGATCGCCGAGATCGAGGAGCGCTCGGCGGGCCGCGAACGGTGGTGGCGCTCGATGATGACGAACATCTACACCCCGCCCGGCCTCGAACTGACCGACGACGAGCGCACGGCCGCCACGCAGATCGGTGCGCTGAAGATGAGCCACGACCTCGACCTCGTCGTCCGCGCGTACGCCGGCTACGACAGTTCGGAAGGCTGGAACCAGATCTATCGGGCCGGACTCACGCTCACCAAAGACCAGGTGGAAGCGTTTGCGACCGAGTTCCGGGCGCTGCTGTGGAAGTACACGACCGAAGCGGAGCCAGGCGCGCGGGACATGGCCATCCGGCTCGTCGTACTACCGGAGGACAACCTCACAAACCCGACACCCGCAACGTCAGATTGAGCCGCCCCGTCAGGCCCAGCGCCGGGTCGGCCGTGCCGGGCAGGGTGCGCGGCACGCCGTGGTACGCCAGCCGCGAGGGGCCGCCGAAGACGAACAGGTCGCCGGAGCGCAGCTCGATGTCCGTGTAGGGCCGGTTGCGGTTCTCCGTGTTGCCGAAGCGGAAGACGCACGTGTCGCCGAGGCTCAGGGACACGACCGGCGCCAGGGAGCGCTCGTCCTTGTCCTGGTGCTGGCCCATTTTGGCCGTGGCGTCGTAGTAGTTCACGAGGGCGACGTCGGGTTCGTAGCCTGCCGGGTCGCCGTACGCCGAGGCCACCGCGCGCCGGCCGAGGTCGCCCAGCCAGGGCGGGAACGGTTCCACCGGCGAGCCGTCCTCACGGGTGCGGGAGTAGCGGTACGGGAGCCAGTGCCAGCCGAGGCAGACCATGCGGACGGACATCATCGCGCCGCTGGGCAGGCGGGTCTGGCGGTAGCCGCGCCAGCCACGGCAGGCCTCGACGAGCGAGCGCTGTTCGTCGAGGTCGAGCCAGTCGGGGACGTGGACCGCGCCAGGCGCGAGTTCGACCCGGGGACGTGGCAGCAGTTCCATCGCGAGCATTGTCGCAAACGGTTCGGTCCCAGGAGAGCGGCAGACCGCAGGAGCCACCCGAAGGGTCCAGCCGGGCGCTCCTGCGGCGGCACCCCTCGCCGTAACCGCCGCTTTGACACTCCCACACTCGTGTGTCACAGGCCAGGTGTCGATCAGCTACAAGATGGAAACGTGACGCGACGGCCAAGACTCATCACACTGTGTCACGCAACCTCGATCTGCCCGATCTCGACCACGGTCACGCCGGCGCGCGCGGGCACGGGGTCGTTCATCGCGGCCAGCGCGGCCGGCACGTCGTCGAGGCCGATCCGGGTGCCGATGAGGCCCGCGAGGTCGATACCCGACCGCTCGACCACGCTCAGCAACTCGGGGTACTCGTGCGCCTGCAGGCCATGGATGCCCACGATCTCCAGCTCGCCGCCGATCACGCGGTGCATCGGGATCGGCGCGACGCCCTGCGCGGGCGGCATCAGGCCCGCCTGCACGTGCCGGCCGCGTTTGCGCAGGCTGCCGACCGAAGCGGCGCACGTGGCCGGCGAGCCCAGGCAGTCGAGCGACACGTGGGTGCCGCCGCCGGTCAGCGACCGGACGTGCTCGGCGAGCGCCTCCGGCCCGTCGAAGGCGCCCGCGTCCACGCTCAGCACCGCGCCCGAACGCTCGGCGAGCGCTCGCGCGGCCGGCGAGACGTCCACCGCCACGACCTTCGCGCCCGCCGCCGCGGCCAGCAGCACAGCGGAGATCCCGACGCCGCCGCAGCCGTAGACCGAAACCCACTGGCCGGCGCGCACGCCGCCCTGCCGCAGCACCGCGCGGAACGCCGTGCCGAAGCGGCAGCCGAGCGCGGCCGCCTCCGCCGCCGACATCGCGTCCGGCAGCGCGACGAGGTTCGCCTGCGCGTGCTCGATCGCGACGAGCTCCGCGAACGACCCCCAGTGGGTGGCGCCCGGCTGGAACTCGTCGTCGCAGATCTGCTGGTCACCGCGCGCACACTGCGCACAGCTACCGCACGCGCACACGAACGGCACCGTCACCCGCGCGCCGACCTCCCAGCCGCGCACGCCCGCACCGATCGCAGCGATCCGCCCCGCCAGCTCGTGGCCGGCGACGTGCGGCAGCTTCACGGCCTCGTCGTGGCCCTGCCACGTGTGCCAGTCGCTGCGGCACACACCCGTGGCGTCCACCGCGATCACCACCCCGCCAGGCGGCGCCACCGGATCCGGCACCTCAACCACCTGGGGCAGCACCCCGAAATCCTCGATCACGACCGCACGCATGCGCTCGATCGTAGGAGAGGCAGCAGTCCCACCCGCACCCTGCTCGACATGCTCCTGCCGCGCGCTTCCGCCCCGCCAAGCCCACAACGCGAGATCGCGCCGGTTTCCGGATTGGGCGGCGCGATCGGCCGCCAGGCCGATCCGGTCGCTCAATCCGGAAACCGGCTCAAAGGCGATCTCGCACGCCTCGGCGGAGCCGAGGCCGAAAACACAGCCGAAGGTGGCTTATCGGTGCTGAGCGCGCGAGCGCGAAGGACCGAGAAGCCGCCGCAGGGAATTCGGCGGGACACCCAGGATGTCTTCCAGATTCCTTAGGGCCTGCAACGATTCCGGCCGCTCCGGGCGGCACCGCCCCGACTGCCAGTGGCTCAATGTCGCGAGACTGAGGGAAGTTCCCCTGCCACGCAAGCGATATCTGATCCTATCCAGTCCTAGCCCCCTCGCCCTGATTGCCGCCCGCAGGGCGTCCGCGAACGGGCCGGCCTCGAGCAGCCGCCCGAGATCCCGTTCCGCCGTTTCCGCCCTGTCCATCGTCGACGTTCGCTGACCGGTCATCGCACACGCTCCGAACCATGTCGCTTCCCGAAACCTCGGAGCGTAGGCCGGAGTCCACATGATCGGAAGGGCACTCACCCGCCTGCGGAGAGAGAACGAGCGATCTCCGCAAAGGGTTCCGCGTAGCCGGAATTGACGGTGACGTAGGAAATCCCCCACCGTTCGCGCCACCGGAGAAGAGTTTCCTTTGCTACAGCCGGGTTTTCCGGCAGAACCGTGACTGCGCCGGCAGCGGCGAGCTCGGGTACGTCCACACCGGTGTACTTCGCGATCTGCGGCGCCGGCGCATTTCCGACGGCAATCAAGTTCACCGAAAGTTCGATGTCGGCGAATCGCGTGCCCGCCATTTCGCGGAAGTTGTCCACAATAGAATCGGCTTCGGATTCCGTGGTCTGCGGTGCCCACGACAGAGTGACCACATCGGCCTCGCGCGCGGCGAGCGCGAGCATCTTCGGCCCGCCGCCGGCGAGCAGCAGGCGCGGCCGCTCGGGCGTCTGCTTCAGGAACGCGATGGTGTCGGCCAGGCGCGCGATGCGCTCACCCGGCGACGCGAACTCCCGGCCGAGGCCGCGCGCGAACGCACCGGCGCCGGGCCGCCCGACGCCCAGGCCGAGCTCGAACCGGCCGCCCGTCACGCGGTGCAACGTGGACACCTGCCAGCCGAGCTGACGGACGTCGCGGAACGGGTCAGCGAGCACGAAGGTGCCCAGCGTGAGGCGGCTGGTGACGGCGGCGGCCGCGGGCACCAGCGTGAGCGGGTCGGCGTCGCCGACGGGGTCGGTGGCGAGCAGGGTGTCGAGGCCGAGCTCCTCGATCCGGCGGGCCTGGTCGGTCCAGGCCTTGAGGTCGGGGGCGTACCCGGAGACGATCCCGAAGCGGAACGGTTTGGTGGTCATGGCGACCATCGTCGGCGCCGGCGGGGGTAGCCCACATCCGCCGAGAAGCGACACCGGCGCGTACGCCCGGCAGCGCAGGTTTGCTCAGCGCGGAATCGGCGATCTTGGTTGCCTGTGGACAACTCCAGTGAGCACCGGGTTTTGTCGGTGCGCGCAGGTAGAATGGATCTTGGGCGGCCCCCTGGGAGGGTGGGCCCTGCCGCCGGCCCAGCTCTGCGCCAGCCCAGCCCTGCCGCCAGCCCAGCCCTGCCGCCAACCCAGCCCTGCCGCCGGCTCAGCCCTGTCCGCAGCCCAGAACAGCTCAGCGCACGGCGACAGACAGCGCTTGCGCGATCTCCTTGCCGATCGCGTGCGTCGCCGCGTCCGGCGGCTGGCCCACCTTCACGACCATCGGCCCGCCGAACGGCTGGCGCTCCACCACCTCGATGCGTTCGCCCAGGCCGATGGCGTGCTCGGTGAGGTAGCGCAGCAGTTCCGGGTCCGTGTCCCACACGCGCACGATCTCGCCGACGGCGCCGGGCGGCAGGTCGTCCAGGATGCGCATCGGCACCTCCTCGACGCTGCCGTCGGGGGCCGGGATGGGATCGCCGTGCGGATCGCGCAGGGGATTGCCGAGTTTGGCGGCGATGCGCTCGACCAGCCGGTCGGACACCGCGTGCTCCAGCGCGTCGGCCTCCGAGTGGACCTCGTCCCAGGTGTAGCCCAGCTCGGAGACGAGGTAGGTCTCGATCAACCGGTGCCGGCGCAGCACCGAGCGCGCCAGCAGCCGCCCCTCGGCGGTCAGCTCGATACCCCGGTAGGGCACGTGGGCCACCAGCCCGAGCTGCGAAAGCTTCGTGACCATGCCCGACGCCGACGACGGGCTCACCTCGAGCCGTCCCGCCAGCGTCGCATTGGTCACGGCCTCACCGCGCTCGACGAGCCCGTAGATCACGCGCACGTAGTCCTCGACCGACGACGACCTCCGGACGGAACCATCTTCCATACCGCATACGATACGGGCTCGCCGCTCACCGTCCGGACGCCATGGGGCGCCCGAATGTGGTTCAACGCTGAACGACTCGGTCCGGACCGGCGTGGTCCGGACGGCGGCACTCACGGCCGCCAGCGGTACCTGATCCAGCCCGGCACTGGCTCCGCGCCCAGCTGCTCGTAGAACGCCTCGGCCTTCTCGTTGCCCGCCTGCATGTCCCACTCGACGCGGCCGGTGGTGCGCGAACGCAGCTCGTCGAGCAGCTCGCGGCCCAGCCCGTGGCGGCGGTGTTCGGGGCGGATGAACAGGTCGTCGAGCCAGATCCCCGGCCGCGCTTCCCACGTCGAGAAGTTCCAGCTGCAGAACGCGAAGCCCGCGACCACGTCCGGGCGATGCGGCAGCGTCGCGAGGACGACCCACGCCTTGGGCTCGGGCCCGAACAGGTATCCGCTCATCTCGGCGCGGTCGAGCTTCAGGTCGTGCTTGTCCTCGTACACGGCGTGCTCTTCGATGAGCGCGCAGATCTCTTCGGCGTCTTCGAAGACGGCGTCGCGGACGGGCATGCGAGGAGCCCCAATCTTGTCGGTGGTAGCGGTTACGGTGCGGACATGAGCCCTGAAGACCGGTTCGAGAACCTGATCGACGAGCTGCTGGGCGGCGAAGACGCCGAGGGCGTCGAGCCGCCACGGCCCGGAAGCGGCTTCGGGTCGAGTGCCCTGCGCGTGGACAACCGCATCTTCGCCATGCTCGTGCGCGGGCGCCTTGTGGTAAAGCTGCCGAAGCGCCGCGTCGACGCGCTGGTGGCCGAGGGCCACCGGCGTGCGGTTCGACGCGAACAAAGGCACGCCGATGAAGGAGTGGTTCACGCTCGACGAGGAGTCGTCGCTCGACTGGCCCGCGTTGGCGCGCGAAGCGTGTGCGTTCGTCGGCAAGCGATAGGTCACGATGCCTCGTAGCGCAGTTCGCCACCCACGGCGGTGGCGAGCACGCGGACATCTTCCACAGCGTCCATAGTGGACAGATGATCACCCGAAAGGACTACGAAGTCTGCCAGCTTGCCCGGCTCCAGCGTGCCGAGGTCGTGTTCGGCGAAGGTCGCGTACGCCGAGCCGTAGGTGTACGCGCGCAGCGCCTCCTGCGGGGTGAGCGCTTCCTCGGGCGAGAACGGCGCGCCCGACGACGTGCGCCGGTGCACCATGTCGGCCAGGCCGAGCAGCGGCGCGCCGTCGACGACCGGCCGGTCCGAGCTCGCGGGCAGCACGCAGCCGGCGTCGAGGACGCTGCGCAGGCGGTAACACCACGGCACCCGTGACTCGCCGAGCGCGGCGCGCATGCCGTCGCCCAGCTCGTTCACGAACCGGCCCTGCGGCGAAGCGATGAGCCCGAGCCGAGCCAGCCGAGCCAGCTCCGCCGGCTGAAGCACCGCGCAGTGCTCGATGCGGTGCCGGTGGTCCTCGCGCGGCGAAGCGGCCAACGCGGCTTCGTACGCGTCGAGCACCACGGTGATGGCGCGGTCGCCGATGGCGTGCGTCGCGATCTGCCAGCCCGCGTCGTGCGCGATGCGGATCGTGCGGGCCAGCTCCTCCTCGGGTACCTGGAAGTAGCCGCGGTTGTCCGGCTCGCCCGCGAACGGCTCGTGCATCGCGCAGGTGCGCCCGACCAGCGAACCATCGGCGAAGAGCTTCATCGGCCCGACGCGCAGCCACTCGTCGCCGAAGCCCGTGCGCAGGCCCAGGTCAAGGCCGAACCCGGCGCCGTCGGGCAGGTCGTGGAGCACGCTCGCGGCCACCATCACCGTGCTCCGCACGCGCAGCACCCCGCGTTCGCGCGCCAGCTGGTAGGCGGCCAGCTCGGCGGGCGTCTCCCCGACCAGCCCGCCGCCGATGCCGGCCTCCTGCACGCTCGTGATGCCCTCGGCCAGGAACCGCTCGCTCGCGCGGTCGAGGCCGCGGACCACGGACTCCATCGGCGCCGGGTAGGTCAGCGGTCGCAGCAGGAGCTGGGCCTGCTCACGCAGCAGCCCGGTCGGCGACCCGGAAGCGTCGAGCACCACGTCGCCGCCCACCGGCACGTGCGCGAGATCGAGCTGGTGCAGCACGGCGGAGTTGACCACGGTCATGTGCCCGGACGTGTGCTTGAGCCGCACGAGCATCCCGGGCGCGGCGCGGTCGAGGCCGTGGCGGTCGGGGTGCGCGCCGCCGGCCAGCTTGTTCTGGTCGTAACCGCTGCCGATGACCCAGCTGCCGGCGGGCAGCTCGGCGGCCCGGCGTGCCACTGCGTCGTAGACCTCCTCGACGCTGCGGCAGTCGCTCAGCGCCACGTCGTCCAGGCCCATGCCGAACCACGCCATGTGGTTGTGGGCGTCGTGAAACCCGGGCACCACGTAAGCGCCGCCGAGGTCGATCCGCCGGCGCGCCGACAGCGCCTCGGCGTCCTCGCCCAGCGCCACGACCCGGCCGTGCAGCACGGCGAGCGCACTGTCCCCGGTGGCGCTCTCCCCGGTAGCACTGTCCCCGGTGAGCAGCCGGGCGTTCTCGTACACCGCGTCGACCCGCATGAACGAGACCCTATCGATCGATCGATCGAACGTCTAGGCTCACTGCCATGAGCACCGTGGACCTCGCCGTCGAGGGCGGCATCGCGCACATCCGGCTGAACCGCCCCGAGCAGCTGAACGCCGTGGCGCCCGTGCTGGTGGACGACTTCCTGACCGCGCTGGACGGCGTCGCACGCAGCACCGCCCACGTGGTTCTGCTGTCCGGCAACGGCCGCGCCTTCTGCGCCGGCCACGACCTCAAGGAGCCGACGCCGGAAGGTGACTCGCGGGCCCGGCTCGACCGGCTGCAGGACGTGACTCGCAAGCTGCGCGCGCTGCCGCAGCCGGTGATCGCCGCCGTGCACGGCTACGCGCTCGGCGCCGGCGCGGAGTTCGCGCTCGGCTGCGACCTGGTGCTGGCCGCCGACGACGCCGTGTTCGGCTTCCCCGAAGTCTCGCTCGGGCTCAGCGTGACGGGCGCGGCTTCGCGCCTGCTGCCGCTGCTCGTCGGGCCCATGAGGGCCAAGGAGCTGCTCCTGCTCGGCGAGCGCTTCGACGGCCTGCGCGCCCACGACCTGGGCCTGGTCAACGCCGCCGTACCGGCCGCCGAGCTCATGACGCTGGCGCTGGGCTGGGCCGAAAAGATCGCGCACCACCCCGCCGAGGCCGCCACCATGGCCAAGCGGGCGCTCGACTCCGGCATCGACCACGCGCTGGAATCAGCCCTGGAGCTGGAGGTCAGCCACGCGCTGATCACCGAGCACTCGGCCGCCGTGCGCGAGTCCACCGAGGCGTTCCGGAGCCGTGCGTGAAGACCCTGCAGCAGGCCGACACCCTCGTGGCGCTGCTCGACCGCGCCGCGCAGCTGTGGCCGGAGCGCACGGCGTGGGTCTTCGACGCGACGGGCGAGCGGTTCACCTTCGCCGACGTCGACGAGCGCAGCGGCCGGTTCGCCGCCGCGTTGCACGGGCTGGGCGTGCGGCCCGGCGACCGCGTGGCCGTGATGCTGCGCAACCAGCCGGAGTTCCCGCTGCTGTGGCTCGCGCTGGCGAAGCTCGGCGCGGTGCTGGTGCCGGTGAACACGAACTACCGCGAGTTCGACGGCGCCCACGTGCTGCGCCACTCCGGCGCGCGGTTCGCGGTGGGGGCCGAGGAGTTCGTGGAGCTGCTGGAGAAGATCGCGCCGGACACCGCTGTGGAGCGAGTGCTGACGCCGGCGGAGCTGCGGGCTTCGGACGCGAAGCCGGCCACGGCCGTCGTCGCCGAGCAGCCCGTGAACATCCAGTACACCTCCGGCACCACCGGCGCGCCCAAGGGCTGCGTGCTGCCGCACCGGTACTGGACCACGCTCGCCGTCAGCCTCGCCACGGACTTCCCCGCCATCGGAGAAGAAGACATCCTCCTGACCGCCCAGCCGTTCCACTACATCGATCCACAGTGGAACGTCGCGTTGGGACTCGCGGGCGGCGCGACGCTCGTGGTGCTCGACCGCTTCCACCCGTCCACGTTCTGGGCCAAGGTGCGCGAGCACCGAGTCACGTGGTTCTACTGCCTCGGCCTGATGCCGACACTCCTACTGCGCCAGCCGCCGCACGAAAACGACCGCAACCACCGCGTGCGTGCGATCTGCGCGTCGGCCATCCCGCGTGAGCTGCACGCCGAGCTGGAACAGCGGTGGGGCGCGCCGTGGTACGAGGCGTTCGGCATGACCGAGACCGGCGGCGACATCCGTGTGCCGGAGGCCGACCACGACGTCGCCGTGGGCACCGGCTGCATCGGCCGGCCCAGCCGCGACCGCGAGGTGATGATCGCCGACGAGGCCGGGAAACCCCTGCCGCGCGGGGAAACCGGCGAGCTGCTCATCCGCGGTATCGGCCTGATGCACGGCTACCACGACGACGCGCAAGCCACCGCGCGCGCGTTCGCCGGCGGCTGGTTCCACACGGGCGACCTCGCGAGCATGGACGCCGAGGGCCGCGTCTTCTTCGTGGGCCGCACCAAGGACATGATCCGGCGCAGCGGCGAGAACGTCTCGGCCGACGAGGTCGAACGCGCGCTGCTGCTGCACCCCGCCGTACGCCTGGCGGCGGTGCTCGCGGTGCCGGACGAGCTGCGCGGCGAAGAGGTGAAGGCCTACGTCGTCTGCGAAGGTTCGCCGACACCCGAGGAGCTGGCGGAGTTCTGCGCGGAGAAACTGGCCTACTTCAAGGTGCCGCGGTTCTGGGCCTTCGCCGACGAACTACCGCTCACCCCGTCCGAACGCGTCGCGAAGGGCGAGCTGCGGAAGGTGGCGGACCTGCGCGCCGACGCGTGGGACCGGACCACGGGGACGTGGCTGTGAGCAGCGGTGAACGCGTGCGCGCGGCGGCCGTGAAACTGTTCGCCGCCAAGGGTTTCCACGGCACCGGCATCCGCGAACTCGCGAGCGAGGCCGAGCTGTCGTCGGCGAGCCTGTACCACTACATGGGCACCAAGGAGGACCTGCTCGTCGAGATCATGACCACCGCGTTGCGGCGGCTGCTCGACGCGGCGGACAAGGCCACCGCCGGCGCGGCCGACCCGGTGGCGCGCCTGCGTTCGCTCGTCGCGCTTCACGTGCTCGCCCACGCCGCGCGGCCCGCCGAAACCCGCGTGGTGGACAACGAGGTCGACGCGCTTTCGGATGCCGCGCGTACGCGAGTCGTCGCTCTGCGGGACGAATACGAGGGCCTGTGGGCACAGGCGATCTCCGACGGCGTCGCCGCGGGCGTGTTCCACACCCCACACCCGGCCGTGACGCGCCTGGCACTGCTGGAGATGTGCAGCGGAGTTGCCCGTTGGTACTCACCAAGGGGGCCGTTGCCGCTCGAAGGGCTGGCCACGCACTACGCGGAGCTGGCGCTCGGGGCGCTCGGACACCCCGTTGCCGTAGCTGTTCCCGATCTGCGACAGTGCCTGGAAGTGGTCGCCCAGGTGTGGGACATGCCTGTTCAGCCGGGGTTTTAGCGACCTACGCCTTGCTGATTGGGCGAACGTGGGGGACGCTCGAAGGGTGACTGAGCAAACGATCCACCTGGAATTGGACGACTCGGGTCTCGCACCTAGCCTGCCCGCTCCAGCAAATCCCCGCGACCAGGTGCAGGATGTGCCGTACCGCCCGGTCGAGTTCCGCGATGACGATCTGCCGACCGCACTCGAACGCTGCGCCGTCTGGCTGCGTCAAGCTCAGGAGTGGCTCGGTGAACCGCTCGACATCCTGGCGATCCACCTGGACTACGACGACCGCCAGGGTTCCCCGTATTACGACGTGAAGGTGCTCTGCAACGAAGAGGACCTGGCCGGCGTCCCCATCGCCCTCCGCAACAGCAGCAAGTGATTCACTGAGAACACCGTTCATCCCCTGAAGGCCTCGTGGCCGGACCACGCGTCCCGCCACGAGGCCTTCACGGTTTTCATGCCGTTTTCACACTCGGCTTTCACGGCTCAGCCGAGCGCGCCACCGACCTTCACGTGGCCCTTGAGCAGGTTGCGCGCGATGGTGCGGCGCTGGATCTCGTCGGTGCCCTCGTAGATGCGCAGCAGCCGCAGCTCGCGGTACCAGCGCTCCACCGGCAGCTCGCGCGTGTAGCCCATGCCGCCGTGGATCTGCAGCACGCGGTCCACGATCTCGTTGGCCTTCTGGCCGCCGTAGAGCTTCGCCATCGACTGCGCGTGGCGCGAGTCCATCTTCTGGTCGACCTGCCACGCGGCGTGCAGCACGAGCCAGCGCAACGCTTCGAGCTCCACCCCGGAGTCGGCGATCATCCACTGGATCGCCTGGCGTTCGGCGATCTTCTGCCCGAACGTCTCGCGCGTGTTGGCGTGCTCGATGGCCATGGAGATCAGGCGCTCGCACGAACCGATCGCGCGGGCGGGCAGCAGGTAGCGGCCCTGGCCGATCCACTGCATCGCCAGCTCGAAGCCGCGGCCCTCCTCACCGAGGATCTGCGACTCGGGCACGCGCACGTCCTGGAACACCAGCGCCGCCGGGCCCCACTCGCCCATCGTGTCGATGTACTCGGACTTCCAGCCCATCTCGCGGTCGACGAGGAAGCAGGTGACGCCACCGTTGGCGCCCTTTTCCGGGTCGGTGATGGCGAAGACCATCACGAAGTCGGCTTCGTTGCCGCCGGTGATGAAGGTCTTCTCGCCGTTGATGACCCAGTCGGAGCCGTCCTTGCGCGCGGTGGTGCGGATGGCCTTCGCGTCGGAGCCGGCGCCGGGTTCGGTGATGGCGAAGCACGACTTGCGCTCGCCGGAGATCGTCGGCAGCAGGTAGGTCTGCTTCTGCTCCTCGTTGGCGTGGAACAGGATGTTGTCCGCGGCGCCGCCGAAGCGGAACGGCACGAAGGTGCGGCCCAGCTCGGCCTCCAGCAGCGCGGCCATCACGGCCGAGAGCCCCATGCCGCCGTACTCCTCCGGCGTGAGCACGCCCCAGAAGCCGGATTCCTTGGCCTTGAGCTGCAGCTCCGTCAGCTCCTCGGCCGTGACGCCCGGCTGGCCGGCGCGCTCGCGGCGGAGCACCTCCTGCTCACGCGGCACCAGCTCGCGCTGCACGAACGTGCGCACCCAGTCGCGCACTTCGCGTTCTTCGGTGCTCAGGGTGAAATCCATCGAGTCGTCCCTTTCCAAGCCGTCCGGCTAAGCGCTTGCTTAGCCGAGGGTACCGCGTCGTCTCGGGGTCCCCCTAGTAGCTGGCCGGTTTCCGTGACAACGCGCCCCGGCGCCGGGAAGATCGAGGGTGGACGAGGAGGGTGCCAGGTGACGCAGATCGTGGTCCGGTGGTCGGAGCCACTGGCGGCGGAGGACCGCTTCCTTCGGCTGCTCGACGAGCTCGAGCGCGGCCGCTTCGAGGCCTACCGGCTGGAGCTGGACAAGCGCCGTTTCCTGACCGGCCGCGTGCTGGCGAAGACGCTCACGGCGGCGCGCCTGGGCGTGCCGGTGGAGTCCGTGGTCTTCGACGCCACCTGCGAGGACTGCGGCAAGCCCCACGGCCGGCCCCGAGTGCCCGGTTCGGACCTTACGTTGTCGATTTCGCACTCAGGCCAGCTCATCGGCGTGGCCGCCACGGACGGCGTGCCGGTGGGCCTGGACGTCGAGACCTCTTCGCGCCGGGCCGACAAGTCGCTCATCGAGTACGCCCTGAGCCCGGCCGAGCAGCAGGCCGTGGCGGAGCTGCCCGAGGCCTCGCGATCCGCCGCCTTCTTCGTTTACTGGACCCGCAAGGAGGCCGTCATGAAGGCCACCGGCAAGGGCCTGAAGATCCCGCTGCAGAGCATCACGTTCTCGCCCTACGACGCGCCGGCCGAGCTCGTGTCCTCCGGCGACCCAGCGCTGGACCCCGCTCGCACCCGGCTGGCGGACCTCAAGGCGGCCGAGGGCCACCGCGCGGCCGTGGCGGCCCTCACCACGGAGGCGTTGGACGTCACCGAGGAGCACTGGCTCCCCTGAGCCTCACCGGTCAGTCGAGACCCATCGCGCCCAGCAGGGTCCGGAACTTCGCGATCGTCTCGTCGAACTCCGCCTGCGGATCCGACGCCGGCACAATCCCACCACCCG